>NZ_JBFANM010000031.1:0-133963 GCF_040674815.1 Nonomuraea sp. NPDC049709 | reverse complement strand
ACCGGCGCACGCTGGTGGGCGAGGCGGCGCTGCTGGCGGCGTTGCGGCGGGGCCGTACGGGGCGGTCACCAGGAGACGCGCCTTGGGCGGCGACGCGGGGGAAGGTCTCGCCGCGCTCCCGGCGGCCGGCGGCAGTGTGGTCAGGGGCGGTGCGCCGCCCGGGGCCTCCGGGTGGGCCCCGAGCGGCACCGTGCGGAACTCCGGCCCGCGGGGGCTGCCCAGGCCCATCATGGGAGCCTCGAGAACCACAGCATCGACGTCATCGCCGCGATCAGCGCGAAGACCAGCCCCGCTCCCACGAACCACTGCCAGATCTCCTGCTGCTCGGTGCGGTAGCCGACCGACGTGCCGATGTCCTCGTAGACCGCCTGCAGCTCGTCGCCGCTGGCCGCCTCGTAGAACCCGCCGCCGGCCGCCTCTGCCAGGCCGCGCAGCGCGGGCCCGTCCACCGGCACCGGGACCTCCCGGCCGGACAGGCTGATGGTGCCGTCCGGGGTGCCGTAGGCGATGGTGGTGACCGGGATGCCGCGGTTCGACGCCTCCGCCGCCGCGTCGCTCAGCGTGCGGCCGGTGGTGTTGGAGCCGTCCGACAGCAGCACGATGTGCGCGGGCGGCGCCTCCTCCTCGGAGTCGAGCGAGGCGACGGCCTCCAGCGAGGAGTAGACGGCCTCGCCGATGGCCGTGCCCGAGGCGGTGCTGAGCCGGTCGAGCGCGGTCAGCACCGTCTGGCGGTCCAGCGTGGGCGGCACGGCGACCGAGGCCGCCGACGAGAACGACACCAGGCCCAGGTTGAACCGCTCGGGCAGCCCCTGGACGAACTGCCTGGCCGCCTGCTTGGCCGCCTCGAACCGGTTCGGCGCGACGTCGGTGGCGCCCATGGACGCCGACACGTCGAACGCCACCATGATCGTCGCCCGATCCCTCGGCACCTGCACCTCGGCCGTCGGCCGGGCGAAGCCCACCACGAGCAGCGCGAACATGAGCAGCAGCGCCGCCGCGGGCACGTGCCTGCGCCAGCCCGGCCGCCGGGGCGCCACCTTGTCGAGCAGGTCGAGGTTGGTGAAGCGGACGGCGTAGGCGGTCCTGCTGCGCAGCGCCATGACCACGTACATCAGGGCGATCAGGGCCACGGGGACGAGCAGCAGCAGCCAGAGGGGTGCGATGAGCGTCATGCGGCGTCACCTCCTCCCTCGGGCACGCCGCCCGGCCGGGCCGGGCCGGCGGCCAGCATGGCCAGGCGACGCTGGCCCATGACGTGTTTGACCAGGTCACGCACCCAGTCCCGGTCGGTACGCAGCCGCAGGTGGGTGGCTCCGGCCCGGCGCAGCGCCTGCGTGACGGCGTCGCGCTGCACGGCCGCCGCCTCGGCGTACCTGCGGCGCAGCCGCGCGTTGCCCGTGGCGACCTCGCGCCGCCGGCCCGTCTCCGGGTCGATCAGCGTGAGGATCCCCACGTCGGGCAGGGTCAGCTCGCGCGGGTCGAGCACCTCCACGGCCAGGAGCTGGTGCCGGGCGGTGAGGCGGCGCAGCGGCAGCTCCCAGGTCTCCGGGGCGTCGAGGAAGTCCGACACGACGACGACCAGGCCGCGGCGCCGTACGACCCGGCCGAGCTGGTCGGCCGCCACGCCTATCAGCGGCTCGGCCACCCCCGGCGGGGTGCGCGGCAGCGCGAACGCCGCCTGCAGCAGCGCCATCAGGTGCGGCCGGCCCGTCCGGGCGGGCAGCGTCCTGACGCCGCCGCCGTGCAGCAGGTGGGTGCCGATCCGGTTGCCGGTCCGCTGGGTGAGGAAGCCGACCGCGGCCAGGGCGGACAGTGCCAGCTCCCGCTTCTCCATCGCCGCGGTGCCGAAGTCCATGCTGGCGGTGGCGTCGAGCAGCGCCCAGATCTCCAGCTCCCGGTCGGCGACCAGGTCCCGGATGTGCGGCTCGTTCGTGCGGGCGGTGACGTTCCAGTCCATCCGCCGTACGTCGTCGCCCGGCTGGTACGGCCGGGACTCCGCCGGTTCGCTGCCGGGACCTGGTACCAGGCCGAGGTGTTCGCCCTGGAGCAGTCCATCCAGCCTCCTGGTGATCGTCAGCTCGAGCCGGCGCAGCGCCGGCTCTGCCATCAGGTACGGCTTCATGCCACGGCGTCCTGCTGCTGGGGCGCGATGACCGGCATCGGCACGGCCGCCAGCACGCGGTCCACGATCTGCCGGGGCATGACCCCGTCGGCCAGCGCGTCAAAGGAGAGCACCAGCCGGTGGGCCATGACGTCGTGCGCCAGGTCCCGTACGTCCTCGGGCAGCACGTAGTCGCGCCCCCGCATGAGCGCCAGCGCCCGGCCGGCCGCGAGCAGGCCGAGCGTGGCCCTGGGGCTGGCCCCGAACGCCAGCAGCCGGCGCACGTCCTGCACCCCGAACCGGTCGGGGTCGCGGGTGGCGTAGACCAGGCGGACGGCGTACTCGGCGACGGCGTGGTGCACGAAGACCTCCTCGGCCCGGCGCTGCAACGCGACGACCTGCGCCGGGCCGAGGATGCTCTGGGGCGTGGGCGGGTTCACGCTCATGCGGTAGACGATCGCCAGCTCCTCCGATTCGCTGGGATAGTCCACGTCGATCTTCATCAGGAAGCGGTCGCGCTGCGCCTCGGGCAGGTGGTAGACGCCCTCCGACTCGATCGGGTTCTGGGTGGCCAGCACCAGGAACGGCGTGGGCACCTCATGGGTGACGCCACCGATGCTGACCTGGTGCTCGGCCATGATCTCCAGCAGGGCGGACTGCACCTTAGCGGGCGCCCGGTTGATCTCGTCGGCGAGCAGCAGGTTGACCATGACCGGCCCGAGCTCGATGTCGAACGACTCGGTCGACGGCCGGTAGATCCGGGTGCCGATGATGTCGGCGGGCACCAGGTCGGGCGTGAACTGGATGCGGGCGAACGTCCCCCCGACCACCGTGGCCATGGTCTCGGCGGCCAGCGTCTTGGCGATGCCGGGGACGCCTTCGAGCAGGCAGTGCCCCTTGGCGAGCACCGCCACGAGCAGCCGCTCGACCATGTGGTCCTGCCCGACGATCACCCGCTTGACCTCGAACAGGGCCCTTTCGAGCAGTGCCGGATCGGTCATGGCTGCACGCTGCCGTGGTAGCAGTCGTCCACGACCACGCGCAGTTCCAGAGCGCTCGGCTCCGGATCGGCGAACGCCGCGCTGCCCGTCATGAGGACCGCGCCGGCGGCGAGCAACACAAGAGCGAAACGTGATGTACGCATTGATTCCTCGTCCCTCGTATCGGCTTAGGACGAATGTCATCAAGAGACCGCGAAAACCCGCGTAACCGCCGCCTTTACACGATTTTTCGGTCGATGGGGTTAGACCTCCGACATGACGCCCATCCAGCGCTATCTCGCAGAAGAGGTCGCCCACGACCATGTGGACGGCCTGATCCCCCGCCGCGAAGCGCTGCGGCGGCTCGCGCTGCTCGGCCTGGGCCTGCCCGCCGCCACGGCGCTCCTCACCGCCTGCGGCGCGCCCCCGGAGTCCGCGGCCCCGACCACCGCCGCGCCCTCCTCTCCCCCGCCCAGCCCCTCGCCCACGGGCAGCCCGGCCGGGCCCTCGCCGCTGCCGACGGAGGCGATCACGTTCGCCGGGCCCGAGGGCACGACGCTGCAGGCCGCCTGGGCCGCCGCCGAGGACCCCAAGGGCGCGGTCCTGGTGATCCACGAGAACCGCGGCCTCACCGACCACATCCGCTCGGTCGCCGGCCGCCTGGCCGCCAGCGGCTACTCCGCCCTGGCCCTCGACCTGCTGTCCCGCGAGGGCGGGACGGCCACGTTCACCGACACCGCGGCGGCCACGGCCAAGCTCGGGGAGATCACGGACGAGCGGTTCGTGGCCGACATGAAAGCGGCGGTGGGCGAGCTGGCCGAGCGCGCCGACGGGGCGAAGCTCGGCATGATGGGCTTCTGCTTCGGCGGCGGCATGACCTGGCTGCTGCTGTCCTCCGCGGAGCCGCGCCTGGCCGCCGCCGTGCCCTTCTACGGGCCGCTGCCGGAGAACGCCGACATGACCGGGACGAAGGCCGCCGTGCTCGGGGTGTACGCCGAGCAGGACGACCGGGTGAACGCCACCAGGGACGCCGCCGAGGCCGCCCTGACCAAGGCGGGGCTGACGCACGAGCTGGTGACGTTCCCCGGGGTGGGGCACGCGTTCTTCAACGACACCGGGCAGCGGTACAACGCGCCGGCGGCGGCGCAGGCGTACGAACGGGTCCTGGACTGGTTCGGCCGCCACCTCGCCTGAGCCCGCGCGAACAGAAGGACGGCCACCCCCGCGGCGGAGGTGGCCGTCCCGGTCGGCGGTCAGCCGATCAGATACCTCAGCATCTTCCGCAGTGCCGCGCTCCGCTGGGCGTCACTGCCCAGCTGCTCCAGCCCGAAGCCCAGCAGCACCGTGTCCCTGGTGGTCACGGCCGCCGTCTTGTCGGCCTGGGCCCGGACGAAGTCGCCGCCGCCCGTCGGGCTGCCCGCCGGAGGACCGGGGATGGCCCACGGCCCGAGCCCGGCCTCGAAGCCCTCGGCGTTCAGCGTGCCGCCGGTCGTGGTGACCCGGGTGTCGTCCACGAACGCGCCGACCCCGCCGGTGCTCGGGTCGGTCACGTAGCTGATCGACACCTCCACCTGCTGCCCCGCGTACGCGGACAGGTCGAAGGCCACCTGCTGCCAGCCGCCCGAGTTCTCGGTGAACCGGTTCCACGAGCCCGTGGTGCCGGTCGGCGTGCAGGGGTTGCCCGGGGTCAGGTAGTGCCGCAGCCACGGGTGCTCCTCCAGGTAGAACCCGGCCTCGCACTCCGTCGGGACGCCGCTGTCCGTGCCGCCGTTGAGGTCGGGCAGCGTGGTCCAGTTGTCCTGGCCGGCCGTGTGAGCCTCGACGATGACGTTGTCGTAGCCGGGCTCGGTGTCGAAGGACAGCTGGAACGCCAGCCGCGGCTGCTGCGCCGCCGTCACGGAGCCCAGGTCGATCGTCCTGGTCAGCCGCATGTAGGAGTCGTCGGCGTGCGCGCCCCTGACGTACCACTGGCCCTCGATCGGGTCGAACGGCCCGGGGGTGCCGAGCTGGTAGTCGGCCGCCGGCGTGCCGGTGAACCGCGGGAAGTCCGTGCCCATGGGGAGCAGGACCCCGGCCTCGTCCAGCGGGTTGTCCGCCGTGGCGGGTCCGCCGAACGTGCCGCTCACCCCGGCCAGCGGGCCGGTGCCGGTGAAGCCGGCGGGGTCGGCCCTCGGGATGCGCCCGCCGACGCCCATGTAGTACTGGGTGAAGTCGTCGGCCAGCAGCAGGCACTCGTCGAACAGGCCCTGGACGGTGGTGACCACGCAGTCGCCGTCCGGGTTGCCGTCGATGCCGTAGTAGATGCCGCCGACGATGGTGTCGAGAATGCCGTAGTACGCGGCCGTCTCGCCCGTGTAGAGGAGCTTTCCTCCCTCGTTGAGGTAGTCGCGGATGGAGATCGTCAGGTCCTGCTGCGACCGCTTGACGTCGGCGTCGGGCAGGTTGCCGAGCGGGGTCACCGTGACCACGTCCTGCTGGTCCATGGACAGCCGGTTGTCGCCCAGCTCCCAGACGACGCCCTTGAAGTGGGACAGCACGCCGAGGTGGTGCGGCACGCCCTGGGCGTCCACGTCCCACGTCTCGGAGGCGTACCCGGCGGCCTGGATGGCCTGCCGGTAGGTGCCGGCGTACTTGGGCGCGGTCACCGAGGCCGGATAGTCCGGGTTGAAGCCGGTGTAGTCCTCGTTGGCGAGCACCAGCACCTTGGCCGCGGAGTCCTTGGCCAGCGTGTAGGTGAAGTGCGGGCTGGAGACGACGCCGGTGCCGGGCTTGAGGCCCTGGAACCAGACCTCGACCCTGTCACCCGGTTTCGCGCCGCTGACCGTGCCCCGGTACTCGGCGAAGTACAGGTCGTTCTCGTCGCCGTACCGCTCGCCGCCCTTCCACTCGCTCAGCGGCCTGATCTGCGCCGGGCCGCCGTTGATCCGGTAGCGCAGCACCTTGCCCAGCAGCGACCGGCGGGCGGTGACCGCCACCGGCTGCGGGTCGCCGTACGAGACGGTGAAGGAGTCGGGCGCGAAGTCGGGCACCGTGCGCCCGACCACGGAGACCGGCCGGTCCGGCGTGTGCACGGTCTTGGCGGCGGCGACGGCCAGGGGGATGTTCATCTCGAACTCCTCCCGGATCAGCCGCTCGTCGTCGGGGAAGGTGAAGCCGAGCCCTCCGGCGCAGCCCTCGACCGTCCACTCGTCGTCGGGGTACTTCTGGGCCGCCGCCTCGCACGTGGACATCTCCGGCGTGATCGACATGATCTTCCGGAGGTTCGTCATGTGCCCGTCGGTCTCGCCGTTGGTGGTGTAGAGCTCGGCGCCGATGTCCGGGTCGTACGTCGGGACGGCGGGGGTGACGTCGTCGCCCAGCATGGCCTCGAAGACGAGGTCGTCCGGCGACGGGGTGGCCTGCTGCCAGCCGATCCCGTACAGGAGCAGCATGGCGGCGGAGTGGTAGTTCAGCAGGTACTTGAACTGCACCCGCTTGGTCAGGTTGTCCAGCGCCACGGTCTCCGGCTCGGACTGGGCCGCCGCGCCGCGGTAGGTCTGGCTGGACAGGAGGCTGGAGGAGCCCTCGTCGTCGTAGCGCCACTTGTAGGCGAAGTTGCGGTTGAGGTCCACGCCGTCGGCGCTGGTGATCTGCCCGTCGCCGTCGTTGTCGCGCAGGTTCTTGCGCCACAGGCGGTTGTCGGGGGTGAAGGTGTGGTCGTAGCCGTCGGGGTTGGCGACCGGCAGGAACCACAGCTCGGTGGTGTTGACCAGCTTGGTCAGCTCGGCGTTGGTCCCGTAGCCGTTGAGGAAGTGGTGCAGCAGCCGCCGCACCATCTCGGGGGTGATCCACTCGCGGGCGTGCTGGGCGGCCAGGTACAGCATGGCCGGGCGCCGGCCGTCGGACAGGCTGCGGGCGTCCTTGGTCACCTTGATCGCGGTGATCGGCGTGCCGTTGAGGCTGTTGCCCAGGTTGACGACCTTGGCGATGCCGGGCTTGGCGTTCGCCGCGGCGATGATCTCCTCGCGGATCCCGCCGGCGCCCGTGTACCGCTTGAACACTCCGTCGCCCTGCGCCGCGACCCGGGGGCCCGCTCGCTGGGCCTGAAGGGTGATGCCCTGCTCGGCGAGCGTGTCGGCGAGCGCGGAGGCGAGGATCACCTCGACGGTGACCTTGCCGTCCGCCCGCTTGACGATGCGCATCTCGTCGCGGTCGACGCCGGCGGCGACGAGCCTGGCCATCTGGTCCGCGGTGAGCTCGCCGGTATAGACGAAGACCCCGTCGGGCCCGGCCGCGGGCTTCGGCACCGCCGAGGCGGGCGGGATCGTGAATGAGCCGAGTAACAGGAACGTGCAGGCGAACATGATTAACGTGCGCTTCATCGCGCCTCCGAGAAATCAGCCCCCGAATACCGCTAGGGATGCCCGCAATGTCCGCGTATGCCGGAGCCTTGTCAATCACGACGACCGCATCCGGCCACATTTCAACGACTCAACGCCGGACGGGCCGCCCACCGTGGTCACGGCGAGCGGCCCGTCCGGGGCGTCGAGCGGAGATCAGTCGTTGAGGTGCTGGCGGAGGTAGGACTCCACGCCCTCGATGGCGATGCGCTCCTGGCGCATCGAGTCGCGCTCGCGGATCGTCACCGCCTGGTCCTCGAGCGTGTCGAAGTCGACCGTGATGCAGAACGGCGTGCCGATCTCGTCCTGGCGGCGGTAGCGGCGGCCGATCGCGCCCGCGTCGTCGAACTCGACGTTCCACCGGCGGCGGAGCTGGGCGGCCAGGTCGCGGGCCTTCGGCGACAGGTCGGCGTTGCGCGAGAGCGGCAGCACCGCGGCCTTGACCGGCGCGAGCCGGTGGTCGAGCCGCATGACCGTGCGCTTCTCCATGACGCCCTTGGCGTTGGGCGCCTCGTCCTCGCTGTAGGCGTCGAGCAGGAACGTCAGCGTGGCGCGGTCGACACCGGCCGCCGGCTCGATGACGTAGGGGACGTAGCGCTCCCCGGTGTCCTGCTCGAAGAAGCTGAGGTCGACGCCGGACGCCTTGGAGTGGGCCGACAGGTCGAAGTCGGTGCGGTTGGCGATGCCCTCCAGCTCACCCCACTCGGAGCCGACGAAGTTGAAGCGGTATTCGACGTCGACGGTGCGCTTGGAGTAGTGGGACAGCTTGTCCTTGGGGTGCTCGTAGAGCCGCAGGTTGTCCTTGTTGATGCCCAGATCGGAATACCAGCGGAAGCGCTCGTCGATCCAGTATTGGTGCCACTCCTCGTCCGTGCCCGGCTTGACGAAGAACTCCATCTCCATCTGCTCGAACTCGCGGGTGCGGAAGATGAAGTTGCCCGGCGTGATCTCGTTGCGGAACGACTTGCCGACCTGGCCGATGCCGAACGGGATCTTCCTGCGGGCCGACTGCTGCACGTTGAGGTAGTTGATGAAGATGCCCTGCGCGGTCTCGGGGCGCAGGTAGGCCAGGCCCGACTCGTCCTCGACCGGGCCGAGGTAGGTCTTCAGCAGGCCGCTGAACTGCCGGGGCTCGGTGAAGGTGCCCTTGTTGCCGCAGTTGGGGCAGGTGATGTCGGCCAGGCCGTTTTCGGGCTGCTTGGCGTTCTTCTCCTCGTACGCCTCGATCAGGTGATCGGCGCGGAAGCGCTTGTGGCAGGACAGGCACTCGGTCAGCGGGTCGGTGAAGGTCTCGACGTGGCCGCTGGCGCGCCACACCTCGGGCGCCAGGATGACGCAGGAGTCGAGGCCCACGACGTCGTCGCGCGACTGGACCATCGACAGCCACCACTGCCGCTTGACGTTGTTCTTCAGCTCGACGCCCAGAGGACCGTAGTCCCACGACGCGCGCAGTCCGCCGTAGATCTCGCTCGACGGGTAGACGAGCCCGCGGCGTTTGGCGAGGCTGACGATGGTGTCCATGACGTCGGTGCGTCGTGCCATTTTGGTTGGTTCTCTTTCCGGCTGGAGGTCGGCGAGTGAAATTGGTGAGATCCCAGCTTAGGGGACGGCCGCCCGCTCTCGCGCGCGAGTAATGCTACGCCTCGTCCCGCGTGTAGACGTCCTCGAACGCACTGGGCTCATTGACCATCAGGATCATCAGGGGATACATCACCATCCGGGCGGCGGAGAGCGCCCTTCGGTAGAAGCCGGCACCCTCCCACTCCGTGACCAGCGCCCACAGGTTGGGCTCGTCGACCGAGCGGGCCAGCCGGCCCCGCTGGTAGCCGGGCTGGGTCGCGAACGTGTCGAGGATCGTGTGGCCCTGCTTGACGAAGTCTTGGGACTGGGACTCTGGAACGGTGTATCGGATCACGGCGAGCACCCGACCAGCCTAGAGGCGATCACCGCACGTGAGGTGCGAACTCCCGTAGGCTCTGTGCCGTGGCCCCCAACAACAAGCGCGGCGGCAAGCGCCCGCTGCCCCAGGGCGAGCAGTTCTTCACGCCGGGCGCGACCGGCCTGCGCAAGGCGGTCGAGGAGCGCAGCGCGCTGCCGATGACGTTCCTGTTCACGCAGGTGCCCCGGTGGCTGGCGCCCGCGGTGCTGGTGATCCTGCTGCTGGCGGGGTTCGCCGTGGCCAACCCGCTGGGTGGCGTGGCGGTGCTGCCGGTGATCGCGTTCATCGGGTGGCTGGCCTACCTGTCGTGGCCGTCCCTGGGAGCGGGCGCGAAGCTGCTGCGGGTCGCCATGCTGACCTTCCTGGCGCTCCTCGTGGCGACCCGTTTCGGGGCCTTCTGAGCCCACCCCTCCTTCCCTGCGCGGTGGTCGGGAGCGGGCCGCACGGCTCTCCTCCCCTCGGATGACCTCACCGGATCGCGGCGGGGAAGGGAGGAGAAGGGCGGGTCAGGCGTGGTGACGCGCGGAACCGGGGTTCGGGGCGGTCAGGGCAGCAGCGTGTAACTCGGGAAGTTGCCGGGCAGGCGTTCGGGCTCCTGGCCGGTGGTGGTGGCGCGGACGAGCAGCTCGCCGCCGACGAACGCGCCGCGCCACGACGCGCCCAGCCCGCCGAAGAGCTCCTCGCGGTCCCCGCGCGAGCGCGGCCTGTTGTGGCCCACCTTGAACGCCCGCACCTCGGGCGCCAGCCGGTGGAAGGTCTCCTCCTCGTCGCACGACAGGGTCGCCACCAGGGCGCCGTTGCTGGCGTTCATGGCGGCCAGCAGCTCCGCCTCCGTGTCCACCAGCACGATCGTGTCCACCGGGCCGAACGGCTCGGCGTGGTGGAGGGGTGAGGAGGGCGGCGGGTTGAGGAGCGCGGTCGGGGCGAAGTACGCGGAAATATCCTGACCGGGCAGGAAATGTCCGGTGTCGAGGGACGCCCGGTGGACCGGCACGCCGCCCCTGGCCACGGCCTCGTCCACCTGGTCGGCCAGTTCCTTGGCCTTCGAGGCGTTGATCAGCGGGCCGAAGTCCAGCTCCGGCAGCGGGTCGTCCGGGTCCGCCACCGCCAGCGGGTGACCGAAGCGCAACGAGCCGACGGCTTCCAGGTAGGTCGCCAGGAACTCGTGGAACAGCGAGCGCTGCACGACGAAGCGCGGGTAGGCGGTGCAGCGCTGCTTGGCGTAGTCGAACGACGTACGGATCTGCCGGGCGAGCAGGTCCCAGTCGCCGTACTCCCACACGCCCCAGCAGTTGAGCCCCTCCTGCTCCAGCACGTGCCGGCGCCCGAGGTCGGCCACCGACGTCGCCACCTTCGCCCCGGCGCCCCGGCCGCCCACGAACGACACGCAGCCCAGCGACCGGCCGGCCACCAGCACCGGCGACAGCTCCGCCCCTCCCCCGCTGACCAGCGTGAACGGCAGCCCTTCCCGGACCGCCAGCGCGCAGGCCAGGGTCAGGCAGGACAGCCCGCCGTCGGTGGGCGTCTTGGCGATCACCGCGTTGCCCGCCAGCGCCTGCACGAGCATGGCGTGCATGAGCACGCTCATCGGATAGTTCCAGCTCGCGATGTTGCTGACCGGGCCGGGCAGGGGCGTGCGCCCGGCCACCATGCGGTCGATCTCCTGGACGTACCAGCGCACGCCGTCCAGGCAGCGGTCCACGTCGGCGCAGGCCGTCTTCCACGGCTTGCCGATCTCCCAGACCAGCAGCAGGGCCAGCAGGTCACGGTGGGCGGCCATGGACTCCACGGCCGCCGACACCATGGCCTTGCGCTCGGCCAGGGGCAGGTAGCGCCACCGGTTGTGCTCCTCGACCGCGCCCGCCAGCGCCCGCCCGGCGCCGGCCCGGTCGAGCCTGGGCGGCCCCGCGATGGCGGTGCCGTCCAGCGGCGAGAAGCCGGGCACCGGACGCCCGTCGCGGTGCCAGATGCCGCCCCAGTGGTTCAGCACCCGGTCGTCGTGGAAGGCTTCGGGGGCCGCCGAGCAGCACTGCTCGTAGGCGTCCCGCCAGGACGTGCCCGGCTTGAGCCGCATGTCCATCCTCCTCAGTCCGACCAGTCGGCGGTGATGAGCTCGGGCAGCGGCTCGAACTCCTTGATCGACTCCAGCGAGGGCCCCATGGCGGCGTTCGCCTCGCGCTCCACCATCACCTCGACCAGCACCGGCAGCCGCTCGCGCGCCGCCTCGGCGCTCGCCCAGGCCAGCGCGTCGCGGATGTCGCCGGGCACCTCCACCCGGCGCGCCGGGCAGCCGAACGCCTCCATGGCCTTGACATGGTCGATGCCGCCCTCGCCGTAGTGCAGGTCGACGGCGTAGTTCATGCCGTACGGAAGCTCCGCCTGCCTGATGAGGCCCAGGTACTCGTTGTTGATCATGACGATGACGAACGGCACCCGGTACTGCGCCGCCACCGCAACCTCCTCCATCAGGAACTGGAAGGAGTAGTCGCCGACCACCGCCACGACCTGCCGCTCGGGATGGGCGAGCTTGACGCCCATGGCCGCCGGCACCTCCCAGCCCAGCGGCCCGGCCTGGCCGCAGACCAGGTAGCGGCGCGGCAGGTACGTCGTCTGGAACTGCCCGGACCAGATCTGGTACAGCCCGATGGCGGTGACGAACGTGGTGTCCCTGGGGAAATACTCGTTGATCTCCCTGAACACCCTGGGCGGCTTGATCGGCACGTCGTCGAAGTCGTCCCGGCGCACCAGGGTGCTGCGCAGCTCGCCGACCTTGCGCACCCACTTGCCCGGCTCGCGCGGCCCGCCCCGGCGGCGCGCCTCGTCGCGCAGCTCGGCCAGCACCGGCCGGGCGTGCCCGACGACCCCGAGGTCGGGCTCGAAGACCCGGCCGAGCTGCATGGGGTCGATGTCCACGTGCACGAACTTGCGCCCCCGGCGGTAGACGTCGAGGTCGCCGGTGTGCCGGTCGCCGAACCTGGCCCCCACGGCCAGCACCAGGTCGCTCTCCAGGAACGCGGCGTTGCCCCACCGCGTCTGCGTCTGGATCCCGGCCATCCCGGCGAACAGCGGGTGGTCCTCGGGGAAGGCGCCCTTGCCCATGAGCGTCACCTGCACCGGCACCTGGAGGTGCTCGGCCAGCGCGCGCAGCTCGTCGTACGCCTCCCCGATGATCACGCCGCCGCCGGCCAGGATGAGCGGCCGCCTGGCCTCCTCCAGCAGGTCCATGGCCGCGCCCACGACCTTGGGCAGCGGCTTCGGCACCTCGACGGGCAGCGGCGCGTCCAGGTCGCGGTCGTACAGGCAGGTGCCGCGCTGGACGTCGACCGGCAGGTCGATGAGCACCGGACCCGGCCGCCCCGAGCGGGCGATCCGGAACGCCTCCCTGAACACCCACGGCGCCTGGGCGGGCTCCTTGAGCTGCACCGCCCACTTGGTCACCGGCTTGGCGATCTCCACGATGTCGACCGCCTGGAACGCCTCCTGGTGCAGCTTGGAGCTCACGGCCTGGCCGGTGACGCAGATCATCGGGATCGAGTCGGCCAGCGCGGTGTAGAGGCCGGTGATCATGTTCGTGCCGGCCGGGCCCGACGTGCCGATGCAGACGCCGACGTTCCCGGTCACCCGGGCCCAGCCGTCGGCCGCGTGGGTGCCGCCCTCCTCGTGGCGCACGGTGATGTGCCGGATCGAGCTGTGCTGGAGCGCGGCGTAGAGCGGCAGGATGGCCGCGCCGGGGATGCCGAAGACCGTGTCCACGCCCTCCGACTCCAGCACCGCGACCACGGCCTCCATGCAAGGCACTCTTTTCATGCGTTCAGCCTTTCGATCACCTTCAGCAGGGCGGAGTGGTCGAGCGAGCCGTGGCCCTGCGCCCGGGCCGCGGCCACGAGCTGGGCGACCTGCCCGGTGAGCGGCAGGCTGACGCCGGCCTCGCGGGCGGCGGAGACGGCGATGCCCATGTCCTTGTGGTGCAGGTCGATGCGGAACCCGGGGGCGAACTCCCGCTTGACCATGGTGTGCCGCTTGAGCTCCAGGATCCGGGAGCCCGCCAGGCCGCCGGCGAGCACGTCGAGCCCGGCCACCGGGTCCACGCCCGACGCCTCCAGCAGCACGATCGCCTCCGACACCAGCCCGTAGATGCCGCCGACGACGAGCTGGTTGGCCGCCTTGACAGTCTGTCCGGAGCCCGCGGGGCCGACGTGCACGACGGTCGTGCCGAGCCGGCCGAGCACGGGTGCCGCCGCCTCGACGTCCTCGGCCGCACCGCCCACCATGATCGACAGGGTGCCGTCGATCGCGCCGCGCTCGCCGCCGCTGACCGGGGCGTCCAGGGCCCGTACGCCGACGGCCGCCGCCTGCCGGGCCACCCAGCGGGAGGTCTCGGGCTTGATGGTGCTCATGTCGATGTAGAGCAGGTTCGGCTTGCCGTACTCGATGACGAGCGGCGCCACCTCCTCCACCTGCGGCGAGTCCGGCAGCATCGTGATGACGACGTCCGCGCCGGCGACCGCGTCCACCACGCTCGGGGCGCCCTTGCCGCCCAGTCCGGCGAGCTGCTCGACCCGCGCGGCGCTCACGTCATACCCGGTCACGACATATCCGGCTTTGAGGAGATTGGCGGCCATCGGGCTGCCCATGATCCCCAAGCCGACGAACCCGATGTTCATCCCTGCCTCCAGTCGAACGCGCCCGGCCCCTCGTGCCGGTACTCCAGGCCGACGTGGCCGCGGTAGCCCGCCGCCTCCAGCCGCGCGAAGATCTCGGGGTACGGCATCCGCCCGCTCCCCGGCCCGCCCCTCCCGGGGTCGTCGGCGATCTGCACGTGCCCGAAGCGGGCCGTGTGCCGGTCGATGAGCGCGAGGACGTCCTCGCCCATCCGGTGCAGGTGGTACAGGTCGGCCAGGAAGGCCACGTTGTCCCGCTCCACCTGGTCGATCAGCTCGAACGCCGCCCCCGCCGACGTGATCGGATATTTCGGGTTCTCGTGGGAGTTGAGGGCTTCGACCACCACGGTCGCGCCGATGCCGGCCGCCGCGTCGGCCGCCCTGCGCAGGTTCGCCACGGCCAGGTCCCGGACGGTGCCGGGGCCGTTGCCGTACAGGGCGTTGAGCACCGTGCAGCCCAGCTCGCCCGCCAGCCGCACCGCGGGCTCGATGTTGGCCTGGAACCGGGCCGAGCCGTCCGGCCTGGCCAGCAGGCCGCGCTCGCCCGCCGCCATGTCGCCGGCGTCGAAGTTGAGCCCGACCAGGCGCACCCCGGCCTCCTCGATGGCCTGCCGCAGGTCCGCGAGCTGAGCGCTCGTGGGCTCCGGCGTGTCGAACGGCCACCACAGCTCGACGGCGTCGAACCCGGCCTTCGCCGCCGCGGCCGGGCGCTCCAGCAGCGGCAGGTCGGTCAGCAGAATGGACAGGTTGACGTCGAATTTCACCGCGTCAGCTCCGAACGCATGAGGCGGGCCGTCTCCGAGGGAGTGCGCCCGACGCGGACCCCGACCGCCTCCAGGGCCTCCTTCTTGGCCTGGGCGGTCCCGGACGAGCCGGACACGATCGCGCCCGCGTGCCCCATCGTCTTGCCCTCAGGCGCGGTGAACCCGGCCACGTAAGCGACCACGGGCTTGGTGACGTTCGCGGCGATGTAGGCCGCGGCCCGCTCCTCCGCGTCACCGCCGATCTCGCCGATCATCACGATGGCGTCGGTGCCCGGGTCGTCCTGGAAGGCCCGCAGGCAGTCGATGTGCGTGGTCCCGACGACCGGGTCGCCGCCGATGCCGACTGCGGTGGAGAAGCCGAGGTCGCGCAGCTCGTACATGAGCTGGTAGGTCAGCGTCCCCGACTTCGAGACCAGCCCGATGCGCCCGGCCGAGGTGATGTCGGCGGGGATGATCCCGGCCGAGGACTGGCCGGGGCTGATCAGGCCAGGGCAGTTCGGGCCGATGATCCGGGTCCGGCCGTTCGCCAGGGCGCGGAAGCGTACGGCGTCGTGCACGGGCACGCCCTCGGTGATCACCACGCACAGCGGCACCCCGGCCTCGACGGCCTCCTCCACCGCCGAGGCGGTGAACCGCGGCGGCACGAAGATCACCGACACGTCGGCCCCGGTCCCGGACACCGCCTCGGCCACCGAGCCGAACACCGGCACCGAGCGCTCCCCGAAGTCCACCGACCGGCCGCCCTTGCCGGGCGTCACCCCGGCCACGACGTCCGTCCCGGCGGCGAGCATGCGGGCCGTGTGCCTGGTGCCCTCCGCGCCCGTCATGCCCTGGACGAGAACCCGGCTGTCCTTGGTCAGAAAGATCGCCATTTACGCACCTGCCGCGAGTCTGGCCGCCATCTCGGCGGCGCCGTCCATGGTGGAGACCTGGCGGACCGCCGGGTGCCTGGCGTCGCTGAGGATGCGCCGGCCCACCTCGGCGTTGTTGCCGTCCAGCCGCACGACGATGGGCCTGCCGTGGCCCCGCTCGCCGAGGAGTTCGAGTGCCGTGACGATGCCGTTCGCCACCGCGTCGCAGGCCGTGATGCCGCCGAAGACGTTGACCAGCACCGACCGTACGTCGGGGTCGGCCAGGATGATCTCCAGCCCGTCGGCCATGACCTGGGCGGAGGCCCCGCCGCCGATGTCCAGGAAGTTGGCGGGGTCGGCGCCGGCCCCCGCGACCACGTCGAGCGTGCTCATGACCAGCCCCGCGCCGTTGCCGATCACGCCGACCTTGCCGTCCAGCTTGACGTAGTTCAAACCCTTGGCCCTGGCCCGGGCCTCCAGGCTCTCGGACCGTTCCCCGTAGTCCTCCCAGGAGTGGCGGAAGGCGGAGTTGTCGTCGAGGGTGACCTTGCCGTCGAGCGCCATGATCCGCTGGTCGGTGGTGCAGATCAGCGGGTTCACCTCGACCAGCAGGGCGTCCTCCGCGACCAGCACCTTCCACAGTCGCTCCAGCACCTCGGCCGCCTGCTCGGGCAGCCCCGCCTTGGCGGCCAGCAGCCGGGCGGTGTCGGCGTCCACGCCCGCCACGGGGTCGATCGGCAGTTTCACGAGGGCGTCGGGGTCGGTGGCCGCCAGCTCCTCGATCTCCATGCCGCCCTGGGCCGACACCATCGCCAGGAACCCACCCTCGGCCCGGTCCACCAGGAAGGCCGCGTAGTACTCCTCGAACGGCACCGTCGCGGCCTCCACCAGCACACGGTGCGCGATGTGCCCCTTGATGTCCATCCCGATGACGCGATCGGCCTCCGCCTCGGCCGCGACCGGCCCCGCCGCCGGTCTGATCCCGCCGGCCTTGCCCCGTCCACCGGTCTTCACCTGGGCCTTGATGACTACGGGCGCGTTCAGCTCGGCCGCGATCGCGCGGGCCTCGGCCGGCGTGGCCGCGACCCCGCCTGCGGGAACCGGGATCCCGTGACGCCCGAAGAGCTCCTTCGCCTGGTATTCGTACAGGTCCATTCGAGCCTCCTTTGTAGACGGTATACCGTATGGAATATCCTTCGTAAAGGGTCTCGACAGCGGTCTGTCTTCTGGATATTCCATACAGTATGGAGAATGCAGTTAAGGATTGGCGCGGGCGTTCGTACCGTCCCGGCCCCGTTCCCGCAGACCGCACCCGGATGTTCTGGCTGGCCCTGGCCGCGATGGCGGCGATCGGCCCGCTCCAGTACGGCTATGCCGCGCTGCTCGCCAAGGAGGCGGCCGGCCTGACACTGCTCGCTGTCTGGATCGCCTGCCAGGCCGCGGGCGCCCTGCCCGCCCTCCACCTCGTCCGCCGCGGGCGGCTGACCGTGCGCGCCTGCCTGGCCGCCGGCACCGCGCTGAGCGGCCTCGGCCTCGCCACGGCGGCCTACGCCGGTCCCGCCCTCGCGGCGACCGCCCTCACCGGTCCCGGCCTGGCCGCACTCGCCGGCTACGCGCTGCTCGGCGGGCTGGGGGCGGGGCTGGTCTACGGGGTGTGCGGCGAGGTCGTCGCCTCCTGGTATCCGGAACGGCCCGCCGCCCGGGTCGGGCTGATCACCGGCGCCTTCGGGTACGGCGCGGTGCCCCTGCTGCTCTGGACCGGGATCGCCCCGGGCGCCACGACCGCCGCCTTCCTGGTCGCCGCCGTCCTGGCGGTGGCCGTCATCGGCACGGCGGCCCGGTGGCTGCGCCTGCCCCCGGCCCTGTGGTGGCCCGGCGACGTGGACCCGCGCACGCACGCCCTGGACGCGGCCCGGCTGCGGACGAGCCCGGAGGCGGTCAAGCAGTTCGGGCTCGCCCAGGCCATGCGTACGCGCACGCTGCCGGCGCTCGCCCTGCTGCTGACCTGCGCGGGTGCCGTGTCCGTCTTCGACGTGATCGTGGTGGCGGGCACGGGGACCTGGGGCGCGCTGGCCCTGCTCGTGGCGCTGAACGGGGCCGGCCGGTCGGTGGCCATGCGGGCAGCGGAGCTGTTCGGCCGCAGGCGGGTGCTGGCCACCGTCTTCGGCGCGCTCGCCCTGGGCCAGATCCTGCTGGCCGTGGCCGTGCAGAACGCCGGCGCGCTCGCCCGGACGGCTCCCGGCACGGCGGCCGGGGACGCCCTGGCGGCGGCGGGCGGGGGCGCGCTGGGTGCCTCCGCGCAAGGCGCGCTGGTCGGGAGTGCGCTGCTGTGGCTGGGGGTCGTCGCGGCCGGGCTGGGCGGGGGCGCGTTCTACCCCCTGCTCGCCAGCCTCGTGCGCGAGCTCTTCGGCACCGAGCGGGCCACCGAGATCCACGCCGTCGTCTACAGCGCCAAGGCCGTCGCCGGAGTGGTCGCCGTCGCCCTGGCCCTCACCGCCCTGACCGCGCCCGGCGCCGCCCTCCTCGCGGCCGCCGCGCTGGCGGCCCTGCCCGCACTGGCCACCCCGCGCCTGCGCATCCCCGGCCTGCCCGCCACCATCCCCCTATGACGCCTGCGACCAGGCGACGCGCTGTGATGAGACTCACGGGCGTGGCTAACCCCTACACGGTATGCTGTAGGCAGTCGACCAAAAACTTTAACGCACTCCTGGAGACGTGACCATGCTGGTGTCGGATCAGGCCGGTCAGGCGGCGGCCGCCAAGATTCCCCGCCCTGCCACGCTCAGGGAGAGCGTGATCGAGGCTATCCAAGAGCTCATCGTCTCCGGTCAGCTCAAGCCCGGCCAGCACCTCGTGGAGAGCGAGCTGGCCGAGCTGCTCGGAGTCTCCCGGCAGCCGGTCCGGGAGGCGCTGCAGCAGCTCAGCGGCGAGGGCTGGGTCGACCTCCACCCGGGGCAGGGCGCGTTCGTGCACGTCCCGACGGTGGAGGAGGCCGACCAGCTGCTCGCCGTCCGCACGCTGCTGGAGACCGAGTCCGCCCGGCTCGCCGCGCAGCACGCGGGCGAGGACGGCGTGAAGCGGCTGCGCGCCCTGTGCGCCCGCGGGATCGCCTCGGTGCAGTCCGACGACGTCGACGGCGCCGTGGCGACCAACTCGGAGCTGCACGCCCTGGTGACCGCCCTGTCGGGCAACAAGGTCCTGGCCGAGCTGGCCGCCCAGGTGGCCAGGCGGGTGCGGTGGTACCACACGCCGGTGGCCCGCCAGCGCGGCATGGCCTCATGGGACGAGCACACGTCGCTGATCGACGCCATCGAGGCCGGCGACGAGCGGCGGGCGGCGAAGATCATGCGGGAGCACACCGAGCACACCCGTGCCTCTTACATGGAGCAGCGGGAGAGCGAGCCGGTGGAGCCGGCTCCCAAGCCCGTCCGCCGGCGCCGCCCCCGCCAGCTGGGTTGACCTGGCGTTCACAGAAGACCACATGCTCCGAAACACCTCGGGTAGAGGCTGGGGGCAGTACGGATTGGAGGTGCATGACAATGAAGGCGTTCATCCGCTTTCTCCTTGGTGATCCCATGGGCCAGGCAGCAGACGGCCGAGCCATCGGGATCGGCCTGAGCGCAGCGCTCAGAAAGCACTACTCCGCCGATGAGGCGGACAGCTACCTGCGCCGCTGGAGCGCGGAGCACGACGTGCGCAAGAGCCCTCGCCACTGAGGCTGGGCATGCCGCTGAGCCGCGGCAGGGGGGCGGCCACCCGTAAGCAGCCTCCGCCCCCGCACGCGGCCCGATTCAGCGATCCACGGGTTCCGGCTCCACCACCTTCGACTTGGCGTCGCGAGCCGACTTGATCAGGCTGAGCACCGTGGTGACGGCGAGAGTGCCGAGGATGACCCCGAGAGACACCATGATCGGAATCTCCGGTGCCCACGACACGCCGTCATGGTGCAGGGCCTCGAGAATCAGCTTCACGCCGATGAATGCGAGCACCACCGACAGGCCCTTGCTGAGATAGACGAGCCGGTCGAGCAGCCCGCCGATCAGGAAGAAGAGCTGCCGCAGCCCCATGAGGGCGAAGGCGTTGGCGGTGAAGACCAGGTAGGGCTCCTTGGTGAGGCCGAAGATGGCCGGGATGGAGTCCAGCGCGAACAGCAGGTCGGTGGTCCCGATCGCGACCATCACGATCAGCATCGGGGTGACCATCCTGCGCCCGTGATGCACGGTGAGCCGGGCGCCGTGATAGGTGTCCGTCGTGGGAAGCACCCGGCGAACCGTGCGCAGGGCGAGGTTCTCGGAGAACTCCGCCTCCTCGTCCTCGTGCCCGATCAGCTTCCACGCGGTGTAGACGAGGAAGGCGCCGAACACGTAGAAGAGCCAGTCGAACCTGGCCACGGCCTCCGCGCCGGCCGCGATGAAGCCGCCGCGCATGATCAGCGCCAGGATGATGCCGATGAGCAGGACCTTCTGGCGGTACTGCCGCGGCACCTGGAACCGGCTCATGATCAGCAGGAAGACGAAGAGGTTGTCCACGCTGAGCGAGTACTCGGTGATCCACCCGGCGAAGAACTCCCCTCCGTGCGCGGGGCCGGAGAACACGAGCAGGCCGACGCCGAAGGCCACGGCCAGGCTCACGTAGAACGACACCCAGCCCACGCACTCCTTGAAGGAGGGCTCGTGGGGGTTGCGGGCGACGAGCCAGAAGTCGAAAGCGAGCACGACACAGAAGCCGCCGATCGTGGCCAGCCAGATCCACAAGGGCAGATTCACTTACGTGCTCCCTTCCTCGTCTGCACCATCTGTGCGTATCGGATGTACTGGGCGAGCAGGTCCTTGGCGATCGGGTTGTCGCCGGCCCGGCGGACCAGCCAGTGCGGCATGAGCCGCTCGTGCAGCCAGACGAAGCCGATCGCGAAGCCGAGGCTGACCATCGCCTGGTACGCCAGGAACAGCGGGATGCCGTCGGCCATGCCGACCCCGGCCACGCTCTCCTGCATGAGCCGGGAGACCGGGAAGGCCGCCATCCAGTACAGGCCGACGGGCCCGAACGTGCCGGGCCGGAACACGCCGTGGCCGAGGAGCACGCCGTACAGGCCGCCGAAGAGGGCGAGCGGTGCGGCGAGCGCCAGGGCCGACAGCGCGGCCATCCCGGTGGGCTGCCCCGCGAGCAGGGTCAACCCACCGGCCATGGCTCCGGCGACGGCTCCGATCGACGCCCCGGGCAGGGCGAGTTCGAGGCTGTGCCGTCCTCCCATCAGCCCACGACCACGCCGTAGGCGAACAGGCTGTAGAACAACATTCCCAGGTAGAACACCGCACCGAACCCGATGATCACGTTGGTCCACCACTTGGGCCTGATCGGTTTGGGCAGCATGCGGTTGTTCACCAGGAGCAGCGTCACGCAGTACGCGCCCATCGCGAACGTGGACAGGAACGCCAGCGTGTCCAGGATCCCGCTGGGACCGTCGGCCGGGCCGAACAGCAGGATCAGGATCCCGAAGAGGATCACGCCCCAGAGGAAGATCCCGTACAGGCGCGACATGCCCAGCTTCTTCGCCCCGCGGACGAAGTTGAAGGTCATGTCAGCCTGACCCCGGGAGAAGGAGTCGAACAGGCCCAGCGTCGCGTTCAGGCCGATCAGCGCGATGAACCCGAGGAACACGACCCCGAGAACCGAGCTGCCCGCCGAGGAGACGGCGTCGGCCATCGCGGACAGCGCCACCTCCCGGTCGTCGCCCTGAATGGCCGTCCGGACGTCCGGGTTCTGCCGCACCGCCGACTGGGCGATCACCGTGAAGGAGATCGTGACCAGCATGGTGATGCCCCAGAACAGCAGCAGCGCGTCGAACGTGACCCAGCGCCGCCAGCCCCTCCACTTGGCCATCTCCGCCGGGTCCTCGGTGTCGAACATGAACCCGCGGGAGGGCATCTCCTCTTCCTCGCCCGCGTGCCGCAGCCCGCGCACCTTCGGGATGTGCACGCCCATGCCGGCGCCGGAGTCGCGCAGGTGCAGCGTGTACCACATCTGCTGCATGCCCGACGGTCCGGCGAACGCGCACGCTCCCACGATGACGGGGAACCAGGCGGCCGACATGGCCTCCGCCGGCAGGTAGCCGAAGGAGAACATGCCGCTGATCGTGGTGACCACGTCTCCCCAGGAGCCCACCATGGCCGCGACCACGGCCGTGCCGAGCACGAGCGCGCCGATGAGCAGCGACAGCACGTTCTCGAGCAGGTTGTAGATCACCTTGGCCAGGGTGAAGACCACGCCGACGAGGATCAACCCGGCGACCGCGGTCACCACCCAGGGTATTCCGGTGATCTCCTCGAACGCCGCCGCTCCCGCCGATAGGTGTCCCGGCCAGATGTAGACGGCGATCGCCACGATGAAGAAGAACCACATCAGCGGCTTGAACACCCTGGCCGCGCCGGAGAAGATGCTCTCCCCCGTGGCCATGGCGTACCGGGCCATCTCCAGCATCACCACGGCCTGCAGGGTGACGCCGATCAGGAACAGCCATCTGATCTCGGGCCCGAACAGCAGCACCAGCCTGGGCCACATGTACGACTCGCCCATGCCCACGCCCAGCGCGACGAGGAAGACCGTCGGCCCGAGAATGTGCACCGAGGGAGGTGCGTCGGGGAGCTTCCTGATGGGCATCGGCTCAAGCCGGCCCGCTTTCCATACTCGTTGATCCTCGACCGGCGGCGTGGCCGTCGCCGGTGGTGTGTTCGATGTGTCCACCTACGGACCTCCTGGGGGGTTGTTGCCTTCCTCGTGCGCCCCGAATTAAGCCCCCTCGCCTGGCGCTGCTGTGGCTCGGCTCTTAGCCCAGCAGCCCGGCCGCCCTGGCCCAGCGGTACTTCGCACCGAGGACCGCCACGGGCTTCTCTGTCGTGTACGGGTACGCGACCACGCCGTGCTCGAACAGGTACTCGCTGGCCTCCTCAACCTCGGTGTCGCCGGCGAGCGATGCCACCACCGGCTTGACGTTGCCCTTCGCCCGCTCCTCCGCCACCACACGCGCGATGAGCTCGGCGAATACCATCGGCGGCGTCACGATCGTGTGCCAGTAGCCCAGGACGAGCGCGTGGATGCGCTCGTCGGCCAGGCCGAGGCGGACCGTGTTCTCGTAGGTCGAGGGGGGTTCGCCGCCGGTGATGTCGATGGGATTGCCCGCCGCGCCGAACGGCGGGATGTAGGCGCGGAATGCCGCGTCCAGGTCGTCCGGGATGTCCATGAGGGTCAGCCCGGCGTCCACGATGGCGTCGGAGAGCAGCACGCCCGAGCCGCCGGCACCGGTGATGATGACGACGTTCTCGCCCTTGGGCGCGGGCAGGATCGGCAGCGCGCGGGCGTACTCGAGCATGTCGTTGAGCCCCGGCGCGCGCACGACGCCCGCCTGGCGCAGGATGTCGTCGTACACCTTGTCGTCGCCGGCCAGCGCCCCGGTGTGCGAGCCCGCAGCCCGCGCGCCCATGGCGGTGCGCCCGGCCTTGAGCACGATGACCGGCTTCTCCTTGACCACCCGGCGGGCGGCCTCGACGAAGCCGCGCCCGTCCTTGAGGTCCTCCAGGTGCATGGCCACGGCCTTGGTGTTGTCGTCCTGCTCGAAGAAGGTGAGCAGGTCGTCCTCGTCCACGTCGGCCTTGTTGCCGACGCCGACGATGGCCGAGACGCCCATCTTGGTCGTGCGGCTGAAGCCCAGGATGGCCATGCCGATGCCGCCGCTCTGCGAGGTCAGCGCCACGCTGCCCTTGACGTCGTACGGCGTGCAGAACGTCGCGCAGAGGTTCTCCGGCGTGTAGTAGTAGCCGTAGATGTTCGGGCCGAGCATGCGCACGCCGTGCCTGCGGGCGATCTCGACGATCTCCTTCTGGCCCTCGACGTTCCCGGTCTCGGCGAACCCGGACGGGATCATGACCGCGCCCGCCACGCCCTTCTCGCCGACCTCCTCCAGCGCCGACGCCACGAACTTGGCCGGGATCGCGAACACGGCCACGTCCACGTCGCCGGGCACGTCCCCGATGCTCTTGTACGCCGTCAGCCCCATGATCTCGTCGGCCTTGGGGTTGATCGGGAAGATCTGCCCCCGGTAGCCGCCGTTGATGAGGTTCTTCATGACCGAGTTGCCGATCTTGCCGGACTCGGCCGAGGCGCCGATCACGGCGACCGAGCGCGGCTTGAAGATCCGCGTCATCTGCCGCAGGATCTCCTCGCGCGACAGCCGGACGACCTCGGGCTGCGGCTCGCCGATGAGGATGCGCACGTCGGCGGCGACCGCCCCGTTCGCGTCGGCGAAGACCGGGTTGAGGTCGATCTCGACGATCTCGGGGATGTCGGTGACGAGCCGGCCGACGCGCTCGATCAGGGCCGCGAGCGCGTCCCTGTTGGCGGGCTCGGCGCCCCGTACCCCGCGCAGAATCTCGGCCGCCTTGATGTCGTCCAGCATCCCAAGCGCATCATCACCCGAAACCGGGGCAAGCCGGAAGGTCACGTCCTTAAGTACTTCAACTAGGACACCGCCCAGACCGAAGGCGATGATCTTGCCGAAGGTGGGGTCGGTGACCGCGCCCACGATGACCTCGTGGCCGCCGCCGACGAGCTGCTGCACCTGGATGCCGTCGATCTTCGCGTCGGGGTTGTAGGCGCGGGCGTTGGCCAGGATCGTGTCGTACCCCTCCCGCACCTCCTCGACGGTCTTCAGGCCGACCAGCACGCCGCCGGCGTCCGTCTTGTGCAGGATGTCGGGCGAGACGATCTTCAGCACGACCGGGAGCCCGATCTCCCCGGCCAGCCGCGCGGCCTCGTCGGCCGAGGTGGCCAGGCCCTCGCCCGGGGTGGCGATGCCGTACGCCTGGCACAGCTCGCGGCCCTCGGGAGCCGTCAGGGCGGTGCGCCCTTCGGCGAGCGCCTTCTCGATGACTTCCCTGGCGGCCACTAGATGACTCCGTTCGTCTTGAGGTCGTTCAGCTCGTCCGCGCTCACGCCGAGCTCGCCGTAGATCTCCTGGTTGTGCTCGCCGAGCAGCGGCGGGGTGCGGACGTCCACCGGCGAGTCGGACAGCTGCAGCGGGCTGCCGACGGTCACGAACTCGCCGCGCTCCGGGTGCTCCACTGAGACGACGATGCCCTCCTCGCGCAGGCTCTCGTCCTCCACCAGCTCCTTGGTGGACAGGATCGGGCCGCACGGGATGTTCTCGGCGTTGAGCCGGTCGAGCACCGACCACTTGTCGTGCCGGATCGTCCACTCCTCGATGAGCTGGAACATCTTGTCCAGCTTGGACAGCCGGGCCTCCGGCGTCGCCCACTCGGGGTCCTCGGCCAGCTCGGGCCGGCCGATGATGTTCGCGATCGGCTTCCAGCCGACCGGCTGGACGATGACGTAGATGTAGTCGTTCGGCCCGCCGGGGGCGCAGCGCACCGCCCAGCCGGGCTGGCCGCCGCCGCTGGCGTTGCCCGAGCGCGGCACCTCGTCGTTGAACGTCTTGTTGGGGTATTCGCGCAGCGGCCCGTGCGCCAGGCGCTGCTGGTCGCGCAGCTTGACGCGGCACAGGTTCAGCACGG
The DNA here is from genome assembly GCF_040674815.1 of Nonomuraea sp. NPDC049709. Lineage (NCBI taxonomy): Bacteria > Bacillati > Actinomycetota > Actinomycetes > Streptosporangiales > Streptosporangiaceae > Nonomuraea > Nonomuraea sp. NPDC049709. The sequence goes on along the minus strand of NZ_JBFANM010000031.1, from coordinate 108,725 downwards.
CGTGCTGCATGGCCACCTGTACGCGCTGCCCGCGGCCGGTCTGGTTGCGCTGGAAGAGGGCGGCCAGGATGCCGGCCACCGCGTGGATGCCGGTGCCCGAGTCGCCGATCTGGGCGCCGGTGGCCAGCGGCGGGCCCTCCTCGAAGCCCGTGGTGCTCATCGAGCCGCCCATGGCCTGGGCGATCACCTCGTACGCCTTGAACTTGGCGTACCGGCCCTGGCCGAAGCCCTTGATCGAGGCGTAGACCAGGCGGGGGTTGAGCTCCTGGAGGCGTTCCCAGGAGAAGCCCATGCGGTCGACCGCGCCGGGGCCGAAGTTCTCCACGAGGACGTCTGCGCTCTTCACCAGCTCGGTGAAGATCTCCTTGCCGCGCTCGCTCTTCATGTTGAGGGTGATGCTGCGCTTGTTGCAGTTGAGCATCGTGAAGTAGAGGCTGTCGACATCGGGCACGTCGCGGAGCTGTTGCCGGGTGATGTCGCCGGTGGGGGCCTCCAGCTTGACCACGTCGGCGCCCAGCCAGGCGAGCAGCTGGGTGGCCGACGGGCCGGACTGGACATGGGTCATGTCGAGGACGCGGACACCTTCGAGAGCCTTCATGTCGGAGTTCCCCTACTTGTACATGGTCTGGTTCATGGTTCCGGGGGCGTAGACCTCTGGGTCGACCCAGACGTTGATCAGCGAGGGTTTGCCGGACTGCCGGGCCCGCTCCAGCGCGGGGCGGATCTCGGCCGGGTCGCGCACCTCCTCGCCGTAGCCGCCGAGGAGCTTGGCGAACTCCCCGTAGCGGATGTCGCCGAGGGTGTTGCCGACGCGGGCGCGCTCCTCGCCGTACTTGGCGGCCTGGCCGTACCTGATCTGGTTCATCGAGGAGTTGTTGCCGATGACGCCGATGAACGGCAGGTCGAAGCGGACCATCGTCTCGAAGTCCCAGCCGGTGAGGCTGAAGGCGCCGTCACCGAACAGGCACAGCACCTCCTTGTCGCGCCGGGCCTGCTTGGCGGCCATCGCGAAGGCCATGCCGACGCCCAGCGTGCCGAGCGGGCCCGGGTCCATCCAGTGGCCGGGGGACTTGGGCTGCACGACCTGCCCGGAGAAGGTGACGATGTCGCCGCCGTCGCCGATGTAGATGGTGTCCTCGGTGAGGAACTCGTTGATCTCGTGGACCAGGCGGTAGGGGTCGATGGGCTGGGCGCCGGAGAGCTGGCGGGGCAGGCGCTTCTCGTACGCCTGGGTCTCGACGGCGCGCAGCTCCTCCAGCCACTCCTTGCGCCGGGCCGCGCCGTTCTCGATGCGACCGCTCGCGGCCTGGGCCACCGCCGAGAGGATGAGGCCGGCGTCGCCCACGATCCCCAGGTCGATGTCCCGATTTTTCCCGACAGTGCGGTAGTCGAGGTCGATCTGGACGACCTTGGCGGTCGGCGACAGGCGCTTGCCGTAGCCCATCCGGAAGTCGAACGGGGTGCCGACGATGATGATGAGGTCGGCCTCGGTGAAGGCGTACCTGCGGCTGAGCTGGAAGTGGTGCGGGTCGCCGGGCGGGAGCGTGCCGCGGCCCGAGCCGTTCATGTACGCCGGCACGTTCAGGGACCTGACGAAGTCGATGGCCGCGTCGGTCGCCCGGCACGTCCAGACCTGGCTGCCGAGCAGGATGCACGGCTTCTCGGCGTGCGCCAGCAGGTCCGCCAGCCGCTCGATGGCCTCGGGGTCGCCTTGCTGGCGGGTGGAGGCGCGGTAGTGGCCCGGCGCGGGGATGCGGGCCTTCTCCACCGGCACCTTCGCGTCGAGCACGTCACGCGGGATCTCCAGGAACGCCGGCCCGGGTGCCCCGTGGTAGCACTCACGGAAGGCCATCGACACGATGTCGGCCACCCGTTCCGTGCTGGGCACCGTCGCGGCGAACTTGGTGATCGGGGTCATCATGTCCACGTGCGGCAGGTCCTGCAGCGAGCCCATCTTGTGCTGGCTCAGCGCGCCCTGGCCGCCGATGAGCAACATCGGGCTCTCCGCGCGGAAGGCGTTGGCCACGCCGGTTACCGCGTCAGTCGTGCCCGGCCCGGCGGTGACCACGGCGCAGCCGGGCTTGCCGGTGATGCGCGCGTAGCCGTCCGCGGCGTGCGCGGCCACCTGCTCGTGGCGTACGTCGATGACCTCGATGCCCTCATCGACGCAGCCGTCGTAGATATCGATGATGTGGCCACCGCAGAGCGTGTAGATCACGTCCACACCCTCGGCCTTCAGTGCCTTGGCTACGAGATGACCACCCGAGATCGTTTCGGACATCATGCCACCCTTTCCCGGCGACGAAGCTCTCTGTCTTCCGCATACTGCATACCGTATGAACGCAATGGTTACTCCCTCTCGTTCGGCCTGTCTAGCCCCCCGGCGCTATCTCGATCAGCTCGGTGGCAAGTCGATCAGCTCGATCCGCTCCCCGGCGCACCCCGGCGGCACGACCGCCAGGGCGGCCCCCACAACGACCCGGGCCGGTCGCGCCCCACCGGAACGGGCCCCTGCCGAACTTCCACCCCGGCAGCGCCACCGGCGCCGCCGGCGGCTCGGCCGACCGGCGCCCGGGCGCCTGCGCCGACGGCACTGACGTGGGCTTCAACGGGCACGCCGCCGCCGCCGCGAGGGCTCGCGCGGAGCCCCATGGCATCGCTTCCATCACCGGCACAAGCCGCAAAACGGTCACAAGGACACTCCTTGACCCGCGTTTTTCCATACTGTATACCGAATGCACCGGCGGGTCTCGTCAAGCGACTCGCCGCAAGCACCGGGGCCCCGTATTTACGGCGGTTCGCATCACGCGGCCGCCGCAGCTACGGGGCCCCGTGCTTACAACCCGACGCGAGAACGGAGCGCGAGCATGAAGGTCGCTGTTCTTGGCGCCGGCGCCATCGGCGCATACGTGGGGGCCGCCCTCCACAGGGCGGGAGCCGAGGTGCACCTCATCGCGAGAGGCCAGCATCTCCAGGCGATACGCAGTGCCGGTGTGCGGGTGCTCACCCCCAGGGGCGATTTCACCGCCCATCCCCATGCCACCGACGACCCCACCCAGGTCGGTCCGGTGGACCACATCTTCCTGGGCCTCAAGGCGAACAGCTACGCCTCCGCGGGCCCCATGATCAAGCCGCTCCTGCACGAGACCACGAGCATCATCGCCGCGCAGAACGGCATCCCGTGGTGGTACTTCCACGGACTCAAGGGCCCGTACGAGGGCTACCGCATCGAGAGCGTCGACCCGGAGGGCGCGGTGACGTCCGCACTGCCCCTGCACCGCGCGATCGGATGCGTCGTCTACGCCGCCACCGAGATCGAGGAACCGGGCGTGATCCGCCACCTCGAAGGCACCCGCTTCTCCATCGGCGAGCCCAACGGCGAGCTGACCGAGCGGTGCGCCGAGTTCAGCCAGGCCGCCGTCGCGGGCGGGCTGAAGTGCCCGGTGGAGCGCGACCTCCGCCGGGACGTCTGGATCAAACTCATGGGTAACATCGCCTTCAACCCGATCAGCGCGCTGGCCAGGGCGACGATGGCCGGGATCTGCCGCCACGACGGCACCAGGGAGCTGGTCGTGGCCATGATGAGGGAGACGGTGGACGTGGCCAGGCGGGTGGGCTGCGATCCGGGGATCTCCATCGAGCGCCGCCTGCGGGGCGCGGAGAAGGCGGGCGAGCACAAGACGTCCACACTCCAGGACCTGGAGAAGGGCAAACCGCTGGAGCTCGACGTGCTGCTGGCCGCGGTGGTCGAGCTGGCCGACCTCACCGGAGCCGAGGTGCCGACGCTGCGCGCGATCCACGCGGTGAGCGATCTGCTGAACGAGAACGTTGTCCGAGCGGTCTAGCTGGAATACCGTATACCGAATGGAGGGATCGTGGAGCCATGACCGCCTGGATCTGAGATTCCGCGGTTCCGAGCCGCCGGAAGAGGAGCGCGGCCGTCGACGACCCGCGCCGGAACCCCGCAACTTCCACACCACCCCCTCCCGCGGCGCCTGCGGCAAGGCGTCGCTGGAGGCCGTACGCACGGTGGCTCGCCGGAGCGCGGGTGACGGCGACTCGATGAGCGTCTACACCGGCGGGCGGCGGCCGCGCTCAACGGAAACCGCGGGCGAGAGCGCGGGTGAAAGCGTCACCTCGGGCGTCGGCAACGGCTCTGCCGGCGCACGATCACCGGGGTGATGACGGGATGCCGCACGGCGCGCCTGGCCCCCAGCCGCCGTCGGCATCCCACTGCGCGATCACGGTGCGTTTTGACAACCATTTTCATTTTGGCGCATACTGACTCACATGATGTCAGGATTTTCCCGGTCGTGTGCTGTCGGTCTACTGGCCACAGCGTCCCTGCTCACCGCCACTGCCTGCGGCTCCGGCACCGCGCAGACCTCCACTCCGACCGCGGGCGCGAAGCCCGAGGTGGTCGCGGCCTTCTACCCGCTGCAGTGGCTGAGCGAGCAGGTCGGGGGATCCGACGCGCAGGTGAAGGTGCTGACCGCGCCCGGCGTCGAGCCGCACGACCTGGAGCTGGGCATCCAGCAGGTGACGGAGATCAAGAACGCCGCGCTCACCGTCTACATCAAGGGCGTCCAGCCGGCCGTGGACGACGCCGTGGACCCGGCGAAGAGCTTCGACGCCGCCACCGCCGTCACCACTCTGCCCGCCGGCGAGCACGCCGAGGAGGAGCACGCGGAAGGTGAGGAGGAGCACGGCCACGAGGAGGTCTCGTACGACCCGCACCTCTGGCTCGACCCCTCACGCCTGGCCACCGTCGCCACCAAGCTCGGCGAGCGCCTGGCCACGGCCGACCCCGCGCACGCCCAGGGCTACAAGGACCGCGCCGCCAGGACGGCCGCCACGCTCGGCACGCTCGACCAGGAGCTCACCCAGGGCCTGACCACCTGCAAGACGAAGACGCTGGTCACGGCACATGAGGCGTTCGGCTACCTGGCCGACCGGTACAAGCTCAAGCAGGTCGGCATCACGCTTGACCCGGAGACCGAGCCGTCCCCCGCCCGCCTGTCGGAGGTCGCCAAGCTGGCCAAGGCCGAGGGCGTCACCACGATCTTCACCGAGTCCCTGGTCAGCCCGAAGGTGGCCGAGGTGCTCGCGAGCCAGGTCGGCGCCAAGACCGCCGTGCTGGACCCGCTGGAAAGCAAGCCCTCGGGCGATTACCTGTCCGCCATGCGCGATAACCTCAAAACCCTACAAACAGCACTGGGGTGTACGGCATGAACGAAACGGCCTTCGCGATGACCGACGGCCGGGTCTCCTTCGACGGCAAGCCCGTCCTCCGAGGGATCGACCTGACCGTCTGTCCCGGGGAGGTCGTCGCCCTCCTGGGCGCCAACGGGTCGGGCAAGTCGACGCTGGTCCGCACGTTGCTCGGCCTCACGCCGCTGACCAGCGGCAAGACCATGGTGTACGGCACCCCGCCGGGCAAGTTCCGCGACTGGTGGCGCATCGGCTACGTGCCGCAGCGGCTCCAGGTCGGCGGCGGCGTGCCCGCGACCGTGCGCGAGGTCGTCGCCTCGGGCCGGATCGCCAGGCAGAGCAGGCTGCGCAGGACCAGCGCGGCCGACAAGGCGGCCGTGGCCGCCGCGCTGGAGGCCGTCAAGCTGGCCGACCGCGCCAACGACCCCGTCCAGTCGCTGTCAGGGGGGCAGCAGCAGCGGGTGCTCATCGCCCGCGCGCTGGCCGGGGAGCCGGACACGTACGTGATGGACGAGCCCACCGCGGGCGTCGACGCCGAGACCCAGCGGCTGCTGGCCGACACGCTGGCCGGGCTCGTCCTCGACGGCAAGACCGTGGTGCTGGTGGCACACGAGCTGGGCCCGCTGGAGCCGATCATCACGCGCGGCGTGGTGATCCGCGAGGGCCGCGTCGCCCACGACGGCCGGCCGCCGCGCCCCGAAGGCGACTGCGCCCGCCCGGGACACGAGCACCAGCACCCGCACGCCCCGGAGCATGTCGCCGGGCCCGTCGTGGGCCCGCTCACCGGGTGGCAGGGGGAACCAAGGTGATCTTCGAACTTCTGCAGGAAGAGCTCTTCCAGCTCGCGCTGGTCGCGGCGCTGCTGGTGGGCCTGTGCGCGCCCGCGGTCGGCACGTTCATCGTGCAACGCCGGCTGGCGCTCCTGGGCGACGGCATCGGGCACGTGGCGCTGACCGGCGTGGCCCTGGGCTTCCTGACCGGCACCACGCCCGTGCTGACCGCCGTCCTCGTGTCCATCGCCGGCGCGGTGGCCATCGAGCTGGTCAGGGCACGCGGGCGCACCAGCGGCGACGTGGCCCTGGCGCTGCTGTTCTACGGGGGGATCGCGGGCGGTGTCATGCTCATGGGCATCGCGCCCGGCGGGAGCAACGCCAAGCTGAACTCCTACCTGTTCGGCGCCATCGCCAGCGTCACGCCCCAGGACATCTGGGTCATCGCCGCGCTGGCCGTCCTCGTGATCGCGGTCGTCGTGATCTTCGGCAGGGAGCTGTTCGTGCTCTGCCAGGACGAGGAGATGGCCAGGGCCAGCGGCCTGCCGGTGCGCTTCCTGAGCCTGCTCATCGCCGTCACGGCGGCGCTCACCGTGGTCATCGCCATGCGGGTGGTCGGCCTGCTGCTGGTCAGCGCGCTGATGGTGATCCCGGTGGCCACCAGCCAGCAGCTCACGCGCGGGTTCCGTACCACGATGGGGCTGGCCATGCTGTTCGGCGTGCTCGCCTCCGTGGGCGGGCTGCTCGCCTCCACGTACTCCGCAAAGGTCCCTCCGGGGGCCGCGATCGTGCTTCTTGCGCTCGCCGGCTTCGTCCTGGCGCTCGGTGTCGGTAAATTCGTACGGCGAGGCCGTACCCAGGAGTCGACAATGAGCGAGCGACCAACGCTGCGCGTCGAGGAGGTCGCATGACGACAAGGCGCGATGCCGTGCACGACACCCTGCGCAGGAGCGAGGGTTTCCGCAGCGCGCAGGACGTCTATGCCGAGATGCGCCTGCACGGGGCGAAGATCGGTCTGACGACCGTCTACCGCGCGTTGCAGGCGCTGGCCGACGGGGGCCAGGTCGACGTCCTGCGCACCGACGACGGCGAGTCCGTCTACCGGGCGTGCGCGACCGACACCCACCACCACCACCTGGTGTGCCGCCGCTGCGGCCGCACCGTGGAGGTGGCCGGCCCGGCCGTCGAGCGGTGGGCCGAGATGGTGGGCAGCGAGCACGGCTTCACCGAGATCACCCACACGGTCGAGGTCTTCGGCACCTGCTCGTCCTGCTCGACCCCGGCCAAAACCGGCTGAGACCGGCCAAGGGCCGCTCAGCGGGCACTCCGGGGACGGGAAGGGCGCTCGCATCGCTCGCGAGCCGAAGAGGCGCTCGCGAGCCGGGAGGGCGCTCGCCGGCCGAGGGGCCTTGGGACGGCACAGCCGCCCGCACTCCGCCCTCTCCCCCACCTCCTACCGCCGCGGCCGCATGCCCTCCGCGGAGACCGCGGGGAGACCCTCCGGAGCGACGTCCACCGGAGGCTGGGCGCGGCGGGAACCGTACAGGACGCCCAGCACTATCACCGCACACCCGGCGAACTGCAACGCCGACGGACGCTCCCCGAGCCCCAACGCGGAGATCGCCACCGTCGTCATGGGCTGGATCAGCAGCAGCAGCGCGGTGAGCGCGGCCGGCTGGCGCGGCAGCGTGAACGTGATCAACGACCATCCCAGCACCTGCGGCCCGAGCGCGAGCACCACCAGCCACCCGTGCTCCGGCCAGCTCGGTACGAAGTCCGCGCCTCCGAACAGCGGGCTGAGCAGCGCGATGGTCAGCGTGGCCACCACGGTCGCGTGCGCCAGCGGCCCGGCGGCCCGCTCGGACCCGCCCTTCATCAGCAGCAGGAACGCCGCGTAGGAGATGGACGTCGCCGCCCCCGCCAGCACCCCCATCATGGGATCGCTGCCGTAGGCGGCGCTGTCGAACACTCCGGAGATCAGCACGACGCCGGCGAACACGACCGGCGTACTGATCATCAACCGGGTGGACGGCCGCTCCCTGAACAGCCCCCAGGCGGCGAACGCCACGATGAACACCTGCAGGTTGCCCAGCACGGTCGCCAGCCCGGCGCCGACGTAGTCGATCGCGTGGTGCCAGAACAGCAGGTCGAGTGCGAACACCACGCCCGCCGCCCAGGCCGGCAGCAGCGCCTTGCGCGGCAGCGGCCCGAGCCTGCGCCGCTCCAGCCAGGCGAGGAGCAGCATCGGCGGCACCGCGTACGCACAGCGGAACAACGCCGACGTCGCAGGCGATACATCTGAAAGCCTGACCAATGGAGCGGAGGTGGAGATGATGAGCGCACCGACGATCGCGATCAGCACGATACGGCGATGTGCACTCACGGAAACCCCCCGACCTCCATGCAAGAGATACGCTGCGACCACGCTAGAACCCGGCCCGGACAGGAGTCAACATGCCGTTTGGCCATGACATGGTGCATTCATTGGCCACCGTTGTCGAGCTGGTCAACACCTCGCCGTCGACCGGCGGGGAAGAGGGCCTGCCGGGCCTGTCCGAGTTGCAAGCATTCGTGGAATCCCGCCAGGTCAGCGGCATCGGCACGCTCACGGCCCGCGACCTGGGGCAGGTGCGGATGGTGCGGGAGGCGTTCCACCGCGTCTTCACGGCCCCGGACCAGCCGACGGCCGTACGCACCTTGAACGCGCTGCTGGCGGAGACACGGATCACGCCCCGGCTGACGGAACACGACGGGCACCCGCTGCACGTGCACTATTTCGCGACGGACGCGACGCTGGCGGAGCACTTGGCGGCGGACTGCGGGGTGGCCCTGGCCCACCTGCTGGTGGAGGGGGAGGCGGAGCGCCTGCGCACCTGCTCGGCCCCGGACTGCGACCGGGTGTTCGTGGACGAGTCCCGCAACCGCTCCCGGGTGTACTGCGACAGCCGTACGTGTGGGAACCGCATGCACGTAGCCGCCTACCGCGCCCGCCGCCGCGCCTGACCAGGCCTCCACCCCGGGAGCCACCCCGCCCGTCTGATCGCCCCGCCCTCGGGCGCCCGGCTGAAGCGCTCGGCCGGAGGACCGCGTCCTGTCCCCTCCGGCCCCCTCACGAAGGGGTCCCGGCTAGCAGCCGAAGTCGCGGCGGCGCAGGGCGAGAAGGCCGCCGGAGGCGAGGAGTGCCGTGATCGCGACCAGTCCCGCCGTGGGCAGGAGCGCGAACGGTGGCTCGGTCATCGCGTTCCCGACGTAGTGGAACGGCTCCAGCGGGCTCCCGCCCCACAGCCCGTACAGGGGACCGGCGACCTGGCCCAGGAGGGCGGTCAGGGTCCACACGAGCCATGAGATCGCCACGCTCGCCCGCGGCAGCAGACCGTACGCGAGCACGCATACCGCCCCCACGCACCAGGCCGCGGGTACGGTGCTCAGCGCGCCCGCCAGGAAGCGCGGCAGGTCGGTGCTCAGGTCGCCGACGAGTAGCGAGTAGACCAGGCCGAAGGCGAGGCCGGCCACGGCCATCAGGGCCGCCGTCCCGAGGGCGGTCACGACCAGGTGGCCGGCCGCCCAGCGCAGGCGGGTCATCGGGGTGGACTGCAGGGCCTCCGCCCGCCCCGAGCTCTCCTCCGAACGCAGCCGCAGCGTCATGAGCACCGGGTAGAGCGCGACGGCGTACGCGATGATCAGGATCAGGTACCACGAGTACCCGGCCAGCTGCGTCGCGCCCATCGGGACGCCGAGGAACCGCGTGATGTTGTCGACCACGATGCTGGGCCGGGAGAGCAGGTCCCGCGTCAGCGGCCCCAGCGAGCCCCCCGCCACGGCGAACACCGTCACCCCCGCCGCCCACTTCGCCAGCAGCCCGCGATGCAGCCGCCAGGCCAGGCTGACCGGGCCGCGCAGCTCGGGTGCCGACTCCCGCCCCAGGCGCTCCGGCAGCAGGCCGGAGCCGAGGTCGCGGTGGTCGAGCAGCCGGTACGCGACCGCGTACAGGATCGCGGCGGTCAGCACCGGGACCCCGAGCATCCACCACCGCTCGTCCTGGTACGGCTGAACCAGGTGGCTCCAGCCCACCGGCGACAGGTACTTCATCCACAGTTGCCCGCTCGCGTCCGCGGCGAAGCGCAGCATGTAGGCGGCGCCGAGCACGGTGAGGGCGATCGCGGTGGCCGTGCGGGCGCTGCGCGCGAGCTGGGCGGCGACTGCGGCGACACCGCCGAACACCCAGCCGGCGACCGTGATGGCGGCGCCGTACGCGAGCGACCCGGTCGGCTCCAGGCCGATCCCGATCAGCACGGCGGCCGTCAGAGCACCGCCGGTCAGGCTGATCCCGCCCGCGACCAGCAGTGCCGCGGTCAGGGGAGCGGGACGGCCGGCCGTGCCCGACAGGACCAGCTCGCTCCGGCCCGCGTCCTCCTCCCTGCGGGTGTGCCGGACGACGGACATGAGCGCGGCGAAGGCACTGGCCACGTAGAGGAAGCCGCCGCTGCGCCAGGTGGCGAGCACCTCGAGCCGCGGCTCGACGACGCCGCCGCCGAGCGCGTGCAGGAAGGGGCTGGCGTCGATGACCTCCAGGTAGGAGAGCTTCAGCTGGTACGTGCCCATGTTCGTGTTGATGTAGGAGACCATCACCAGGGCCAGGGCCACGATCAGCAGCAGCCACCAGGGCGCGATGGCCCGCTCGCGGCGCAGCGCCAGGCGGGCCAGGGCGGCAGTGCCCGGGAAGGCGCTCATCGGGCCTCCCGGCGGTCGAGCGGTACGTTTCTCACCGCGACCAGCTCCTATTCGTCGGTATAGCTGACTGTTCGTCAGAATAGGAGGCTATACCTGCGTATAGCAACCGGGCAAGCGGGGGCCTGGGCGGTCCCGTCCTCCGCTGGCAGCCGGTGACGGCCGACACCGCCGCCATCGATCGCGCGGTCGTACCGGCTTGATCAGGCCAGGATCCACCCGCTGCTGGCGGAGCCGGCCACCGGCTGAGGAGCGGCGCTGCGCGACCCGGCGGTCTCGGCGGCGCTGCGGGCCATCCACCAGCACCCGGCCCCAAGGCGTTCAAGCGGGAGTTCGGCACGGCTCCCGGACGTTATCGGAGCGGGGCCGACGGCATCCGGGAAGCGGGCTAGACCTGGTTGGGGACGGCTCCGCCGTAGCGCCTGTCGCGCTTGGCGTAGATCTCGCACGCCTCCCACAGGTCCCGGCGGTCGAAGTCGGGCCACAGCCGGTCGAGGAACACCATCTCGGCGTACGCGGACTGCCACAGCAGGAAGTTCGAGAAGCGCTGCTCCCCCGACGAGCGCAGGAACAGGTCGACCGGCGGGATTTCCGGCTCGTCCAGGTAGCGGGCGAACACCTTCTCGTTGACCTTGGACGACTTGACCCGCCCGGCCGCGATGTCCGCCGCCAGCCGGACCGCCGCGTCGACGATCTCGGCCTGACCGCCGTAATTGACACAGAACTGCAACGTGAGTTTCCGGTTGGACACCGTCATCTCCTCGGCCGTCTGCAGCTCGGAGATGACGCTCTTCCACAGCCGCCCGGGCCGGCCCGCCCAGCGCACGCGCACGCCCATGGCGTTGAGCTCGTCGCGCCGCCGCCGGATGACGTCGCGGTTGAACCCCATCAGGAAGCGCACCTCGTCGGGCGAGCGCTTCCAGTTCTCCGTCGAGAACGCGTACGCGCTCAGGTAGGGAACGCCCAGCTCGAGAGCGCCCTCGATGACGTCGAACAGCGAGGACTCACCCGCCTTGTGCCCCTCGGTGCGGGGCAGCCCGCGGGCCTTGGCCCAGCGGCCGTTGCCGTCCATGACGATGGCGACGTGCCGCGGCACCAGGTCGCGCGGGATCGGCGGCGGGGTGGCCCCGGACGGGTGCGGGGACGGGGGTCGTACGTTCACGCGGGCTCCCTTTCGACGTGTCGAAGAGAGCGTATTCCGTGTTCGAGGTGCCATTGCAGATATGCGGCCACCAGGCCGCTGCACTCACTGCGATGGCGTGACTCCGAGGCGTCAGCGGTGGCCCAGTCGCCGCGCAGCAACGCCGTCATGAGCCCGATGGTCTCCCCCGCGGGCACGGCCGAGCCCGCCGGCTTGCACGCCCCGCACACCACGCCCCCGGCGACGATCGCGAACGCCCTGATCGCCGGGGCCTGGCACTTGGCGCACGCCTCCAGCGCGGGGGCGTAGCCGGCCACGGCCAGGGAGCGCAGGAAGTAGGCGTCCAGGACCAGCCGGGCCTCGTGACCCCGGTCGGCGAGCGTGCGCAGCCCGCCCACCAGCAGCAGGAACTGCCGCAGCGCCGGCTCCTTCTCCCCGTGCGTCAGCCGGTCGGCGGTCTCCAGCATCGCGCTGCCCGCGGTGTAGCGGGGATAGTCGGCGGCCAGCGCCTCCCCGTAAGGTCTGATCGTCTCCGCCTGGGTGACGACGTCGAGCGTGCGGCCGGTGTGGAGCTGCACGTCGACATGCGTGAACGGCTCCAGCCTGGCCCCGAAGCGGGAGGTCGTGCGGCGGACGCCCTTCGCCACCGCCCGGACCTTGCCGGTGCGCTTGGCCAGGATGGTGACGATGCGATCTGCCTCACCGAGCTTCTGGGTGCGCAGGACCACGCCTTCGTCACGGTAGAGACTCACTCGCACATCTTACGGCCGTCTCTATACCGACGGACGGGACGTTACGGGCATGCTCTGATGACGCGACTTTGCGTCACTCTCACTAGACTTTGACGTCTGTCCCCGCATTACCCGTTGTTCAACCCCCCGATACCGCCTCGAAAGGGAGTCATGACCCGCGTGGTCCTGCTGGGCGCCTCGCCCGGCCCCGACACCTCTCCGACCGGCCTGAGGCTGGCCGCGCTGCCCGGCAACCCCACCGTGGCCGAACGCCTACGCAGCCAGCTCACTTCGATGGATCCGCGTTTCGCCACGGTCCAGTCAGGCGATGTGGCCGCCGCTCTCCGCGCTCTGGCCGACGTCGCCGAGTCAGCAACGGAGAGCCTGTTCATCATCCCGGAGAACTCGGTCGTCCACGACGAGCTGATCTACCAGATCACCAAGTCCAAGCGCGGTGCGCTGGCGCTCGTCGCGAAAGAGCCACGGCCGGAGGTGACGGAGGAGCAGGAGGACAACGGCCAGGACGACAACGGCGCCGAGGACCGGATCCCGATCGACGAGGCCGACCCCGAGATCGGCCAGAACCGCGTCGAGGGGCTGCCGGTGCGCGCCCGCGTCGGCAAGTCGCGCGTGGTGTCGGTGGGCACCGCGAGCCACGCCGTGACCCGGCCCAACGCGGTGCTGCTCGGCCCGCTCCACGTGAGCGCGCGCAACGCGCCGGTGCTGGCCCAGACCTGCCGCGAGCTGGCCGACATCGCCGACCGGTTCGGCGCCGACGACGACCTGGTGCAGCTCATCGTGTTCGGCCTGGTGCGCAACGGCGTGTCGGTCGGCATCCGGGGCCGCCGCGACCTGTTCTACCGCCGGGTCACCACCCAGGAGGAGATCAACGAGGCCGGCGCCGAGATGGCCGGCATGGACGAGGACCGCGCCCGGCTCAACCACGCGGTCAAGGGCGCCGACGGCTTCTTCACCACGTTCTTCGTCTCCACCTACTCCCGCTTCATCGCCCGCTGGGCCGCCCGGCGCGGGCTGACGCCCAACCAGGTGACGCTGATCTCGATCGTCCTCGGCGTGGCCGCGGCCGCCTGCTTCGCCACCGGCGACCGCCCCTGGATGGTGCTGGGCGGCGTGCTGATCTACTTCGCCTTCGTCTTCGACTGCGTCGACGGGCAGGTCGCCCGCTACGCCCGCAAGTTCGGCGTGCTGGGGGCGTGGCTGGACGCCACGTTCGACCGGTTCAAGGAATATGTGGTCTTCGCCGGGCTGGCCGTCGGCTGGGTGGTCTCCGGCAACGGCGACGAGATCTGGATCCTGGCGCTGGCCGCGCTGGGCCTGCAGTCCGTTCGTCACCTGCTCGACTTCTCCTTCGGCATCTCCAACCGCCGCAAGCCCCCGTCCTCGCTGCCCACGACCCCGCTGGACGCCCCCGACGACCGGGAGCTGCGCCAGGCTCTCGTGCGCCGCAAGGTGGAGCGCAGCCAGGGCCTTCGCGGTGTACTGAAGATGTGGACGAAGGCCGGAAAGTACCGCGCTGTCCACTGGGCGCGTAAGATGATCGTCTTCCCCATCGGCGAGCGCTTCGCGGCCATCGCGATCACCGCCGCCCTCTTCGACGCCCGGATCACCTTCCTCACCTTGGTGATCTGGGGCTCCGTCGCCGCCGCCTACACGCTCACCGGACGCCTCATGAGGTCGCTCGTATGATCACCCAACCGCAGGCCATGGCCACCCCCACGCCGGACCCCGACGAGGAACGCCGCCGCATCCAGACCGCCCGCCTCCTCGCCTACCGGGACGACGGCCCTCTCGCCCATGCCCTGTCCGGCAGGATCGGCGCCGGCGTGCCCCCCGTCCCCGCCACGCTCGTGGCCCTGCTCGCCGTGGTCGGCATCTCCGTCGCGGGGCTGCTGAAGCCGGGCCCCATCCTCCTCCTGCCCGTGGCGATCATGCTGCTGCTCGTGCTGCCCACGACGCCGCGCAACCACCTGGGCCGCTTCGACTGGCTCACCCCGCCGCTGCTGCGCGGCGCGGAGTTCTTCACGGTGATCGCGGTCGGTCTGGCGGCGGACGCGCCGAAGTGGCTGCTGTTCGTGCTGGTGTACGTCGTGGGTTACCACACCTACGACACCGTCTACCGGACGCGGCAGAGCATCTGGCCGCCCGCCTGGGTGTTCCACGCGGGCCTCGGGTGGGAGCTGCGGCTGCTGATCATCGGTGCCGGGGCGGCGTTCGGCGTGCTGACGCCGGTGCTGGCGGTGCTGACGGCGTACCTGTTCGTGCTGTTCGCGGTGGAGAGCGTGACGAGCTGGGTGCGCCTGGACAAGGCCTCCGCCCAGGCGGGCGCGGACGCCGAGCAGGACCTGGAGGCCTCCCCCGAGGACGCGCTCGAACAGGCCACCGGCGAGGCCGAGAAGGGGTAGCTCCCTCTCGCTCCCGAGTCACCGCGGCGCCGCACCTCCGTGCGGCGCCGTACGACTTCCTGGAGCTCCTGTTTTCGCAGATCAAGCGGGGTCCAAGTGATCTCCGGCATCGTTGCGAGCCATGTGGAACGATCGGGAGACCCCCGCGAACGATCAGTCCGGGCACCGGCGAGAGCCGGCCTACCGGCAGCCGTCCCCAGCCCATGCGGCACGGGAGCGCCGGCCGGTCCTGGCCGCGATCGGCCTCCTGGTCTTCCTCTCCGGGGTCATCGCCGCCGGCCTGATCATGGTGTACGCCGACAAGCGGACCGAGGTGATCGGCGTCTCGCGGCTCGTCGAGGCGGGACGGCCGATCCCCGTCACCGCCATGGAGCGGAGAGAGGTGCTCCCGCCGGTGGGCGCGTTCGTGCCGTGGGCCGAGCGCGAACGGCTCGGCGGGATGGTCACCACGGTCACCCTGCTCCCCGGCACGCTGCTCACCCGGGCCATGACCGCGTCGGCCGCGAGCCGGCGCGGTCCCGGTGCCGCGGTGGTCGGGCTGGACCGCGGGCCCGGCCGGCTCCCGGACGGCCGGGGGCTCGTGCCCGACATCAGGTGACATCACCGCCATCGCGGGAACTGACCGCTTAGTCTGGGTGCAGGGTCACTCGGGCCGGGGTGCCGGTCCGGACGGAGCCAGGAGACGCGGATGGCGTTCTTGTCGCGGCTGTTCAGGCGGGACGACCCGCTGGCCGAGCGGGAGGAGGCGCACCGGCAGGGGATGCGGGACGCCCGCCGGCATCCCCTGGGAGAGTTCACGGATCCGCAGTTCCAGCCCGCGTACGTGACGGAGATCCGGGCGCGGGCCCGCGAGGAGATCACGGAGGTCGACCGGCGGCTGGCGGCCACGCGTACGGCACTGCTGGAGCGGGCGCTCGGGGAGCGGGAGGCGATCCTGCGGGAGCTGGGCAGAAGCGACACGCGGCCGGAGCCGCCCGCGTACGCGAACGGGCACACCGCCGGGACGGGTCCGGACGCCTCCGATGACCCGTTCATCACGATCGCGGAGTCAAGGAAGCGGCGGGCGGAGGCGCGGCGGCGGGCGGTGGTCGAGGAGTCGAACGCCGGCGTGCAGCGGGCCAGGGCCCGCATCGAGCACCTCACCCAGAAGTGGGAGAGCGCGCTGATCGAGCGCGACCACGAGGTGGAGGCGGTGTACGCCCGGGCCGAGCGGCTCATCGCCGCGTACAAGAGCGGAGTGTTGCGCAACCATCCGCGCAAGGAGGAGATCCCGTCCCTGTGGAAGGGCGAGGTCATCGCGATGGACGCCACGTCGGAGTCGGCGGCGGCGGTCTCGGGGCGGGAGGAGATCGGGCGGATCCTGCGGGAGGTGGAGGCCCGGATCGAGGTGTGGCACGCCGAGGTCCTGCCCAGGGAGCTACCCCCCGACCACCTCCGCCCCCAGCTCTCCCCACCCCCCGCCCCCGACCCGTTGGCGGACCCGCCCGACCCCCGGCCTGATTCCCCACCCGACCTCTCAGCCGATCCCCTACCCGACCTCTCAGCCGATCCCCTACCCGATCAGGACAGCCCGGCGGGTGGCGGCCCGACAGGGGGCGACCCGACAGGCGACAGTCTGGCGGGGGATAGCCGGGCGGAGGGAAGCCGGGCGCGGCACAGCCAAGTGCCCGGCAGCCAGGCGCCGGGCAGCCAGGAAAGGGACGGCCACGCGGGCGGCGGGCAGGCAAGGGACGGCAGGCGTACAGGCTCCGGGGACGACGTCTGATGGGCCGCTCGCGGACGGCGCGCCGCCGGCTCCCGGCCCTGGCGGCGTTGGTGCTGGTCGCGACCCCACTGACGGCGTGCGGCACCGAGTCGAAGGCGATCTGCGGTGTGATCGTCGACTCCACCAGCTACGCCGACCCCGCCACCTCCAGGAACGACGTCACCTCCAAGCTCCCCTCCTTCGCCCAGGAGTGCGACTGGATCGGCTTCGCGGCGGTCACCGGCAGCTCGGAGAGCAGCGCCTGCCGCCAGGACCCGGTCCCCATCGCCGCCACCCGGGCGGAGAACCCCAACGAGAACCCCGTCGTCGAGGAGCGCGTCAGGGAGCACCGCATCACGGAGGTGCTGCCCAGGGCGGTCCATCTGTTCGACTGCCCGGCCGAGGGCGAGGGGTCGGACGTGCTCGGCGCCCTGCGCTACCTGGTCAAGCAGCTCAGCGCGCAGCGGCAGCCCGACAAGGCGCACCAGATCATCGTGTTCAGCGACCTGATCAACAACCGGGGCGACCTGAACATCAACCAGCTCGACCTGAACGAGGACGCGCGCCGGCAGAAGGTGAAGGAGCTCCGGGCGGCGCGGCTGCTGCCGGACCTGACGGGGTACGCGGTGGTCGTCCATGGCTTCCTGCGGGAGAAGACGTCGAGCCCGGACCGGTTCCCCCTGCTCGAGGGCTTCTGGCGGGAGGCGTTCGAGGCGGCGGGCGCGACCACGGTGGACCTGCTCTGAGCGCCCCTTGAGAGCGCTCTCCCGCCTGGGCAGTCGCCCGATTCACACCCGTGTCAAGTGTGCTGTGCGGAATATTGACAGGAAGTCACAGCTGTGTTCACATCTCTGAGAGAGCGCTCTCTCTCACGCCTCCGCACCCCCCATGGAGCGATGATGACAACAGCAAACAGGCTCCGACGACGCCTCGCGGCGGTGTCCGTGGCGCTCGCGGCACTGTGCGGACTGCTCGTCCAGGTGGCCGTCAGCGCCTCGGCCTCCGTCCCGCCCACCCCGTCGGGCTGGTCGCTGGTCTGGTCCGACGACTTCAACGGCGCCGCGAACACCCTCCCCTCATCGTCCAACTGGATCATCGACACCGGCCACTCGTACCCCGGCGGCCCGGCCAACTGGGGCACCGGCGAGGTCCAGAACTACACCTCCAGCACCTCCAACCTCAGCCTCGACGGCTCCGGCAACCTGCGCATCACGCCCCTGCGCAGCGCGTCCGGCGAGTGGACCTCGGCGCGCATCGAGACCAGGCGGGCCGACTTCAAGCCGGCTGACGGGCGCATCCTGCGCATCGAGAGCCGGCTCCAGATGCCGAACGTGACCGGCAGCGCCGCCCTGGGCTACTGGCCGGCGTTCTGGGCGCTCGGGGCGCCGTACCGGGGGAACTACTGGAACTGGCCGGCGATCGGCGAGTTCGACATCATGGAGAACGTCAACGGGATCAACTCCGTGTGGGGAGTGCTGCACTGCGGGGTGAACCCGGGCGGGCCGTGCAACGAGACCACCGGCCTGGGCGCCAGCCGGGCGTGCCCGGGGTCGACGTGCCAGGCGGCGTACCACACCTACCGGTTCGAGTGGGACCGGAGCGTGAGCCCGAACCAGCTGCGGTGGTACGTGGACGGGCAGCAGTTCCACGGCGTCAACCAGTCGCAGTTCGACGCGACGACCTGGGCCAACATGACCGGTCACGCGGGCTACTTCCTGCTGCTCAACGTGGCGATGGGCGGGGCGTTCCCCAACGCGCTGGGCGGCCAGACGCCGACCGCGGCCACCGTGCCGGGGCGGCCGATGACGGTCGACTACGTGGCGGTGTGGCAGAGCGGCTCCGGCCCCGGCCCGACTGATCCTCCCGGCGGCGTCGACGCCCGCTCCACCATCCAGGCGGAGGCGTACCAGGGGCAGTCCGGCACCTTCGTCGAGCCGACCACGGACACCGGCGGCGGGCAGAACGTCGGCGCCATCGCCAACGGCGACTGGCTGCGCTTCGACGGGGTCGACTTCGGCTCGACGGCCGCCACGCAGTTCAGGGCGCGGGTGGCCTCCGGGGCGGCCGCGGGGGTGAGCGGGCTGGTGCAGGTCAGGCTGGACAGCCCCACGGCCACGCCCATCGGTGACTTCGCGCTGGGCAACACGGGCGGATGGCAGAGCTGGCGTACGGTGCCGGCGAACATCTCGGGAGTGACGGGCACGCACACGGTGTACCTGACCTTCTCCTCCGGTCAGCCCGCCGACTTCGTCAACGTCAACTGGTTCACCTTCGCCACGTCCTGACCGGTGCTCCCCGCACCACCCGTCACGAGCGGGTGGTGCGGCGGCGGAGCACGATGCGTTCGGCCCAGCTCGCCGCCTCCGGGTCCCGCAGGCCCTCCACCACGCCCCCGAGGTACGCGGTCGCCAGGCTGTCGAACCCGCTGTCGAGCTGCCGCACCCGGCCGGCCCGGCGCCGCTCCACCCCCTGCAGGTACTGGGCGATGCTCTCCGCGTAGCCCGCGTCCCGCTGGTAGGCCGCCTGGGCGGTGGCGGACGTGCGGGCCTCGGCGTCGCGCTTGGCGCGCAGCTCCCAGAGGCGGCGGTCGTTCGGGTTGTGCATGCGGCGGCCGAGGTCGGCGGCGATGAGGGCGGTGGCCACGAGGAGGGCGAGCAGGAGGATCATGGTGGGGAGCTGCCCGACGCCGTCCGAGGTGGGCCCGATCTCCTCCCCGTCGACGATCAGGGGTCGCACCAGGGCGTCGCGGCGCAGGACGGCCACGGCGACGATCAGGCCGAGCCACACGACCGCCACGCCGATCAGCAGCCAGCGGCCCTTGGCCGAGCTCCCGTGCTCCTGCCAGGAGCGGAACGCCCGCCCGTACATGTGCGGCGCCACCAGCATGATCAGCGCGGCGCCCGCGGCGAGGAGCGCGGTCATCGCCACGCTGTCGCCCCAGCTCAGGATGACCTGGTACAGGATCGGCACCTCGACGATCAGCAGGAGCAGCAGCAGGAGGGCGGCGGGCAGCCAGCGGCGCACGACCGGCCAGTGGCCGCCGGAGATGGCGATGGAGCTGGGCCGTCCGTCGCCGGGGCGCCTGCTGGGCTGCTCCAGCTCCGTGACCCGGCGCTGGCTGTCCTCCAGGGCCTTCCTGGCCTCACCGAACGCGCGCTGCGACTCCGCCAGCCGGATCTTCTGCCCCTCGAACTCGGCCCGCGCCCGCTGGACCTCCTGCTCGGTGCGTTCCTCGATCTTGGCCAGCTCCTCCAGCCGCTCGTCCTCCAGCTCGTGGAAGCGGGGCACGCTGCCGGTCTGGAGGGTGAGCGTGTCGATCTGGCCGTCGGCGGCGTGCGCCCGGCCGAGCTCGCGCTCCTCACGGCGGCGCTGCGCCCAGTCGGGCAGGCGGTAGAGGTCTCCCTCGTACGCCACCGCGGGCGCGATGCGGGTGACCTGGTCGCCAGGATCGGCGGACTCGACGGCTGCGTGCCGTTTCGAGCGGTTGAGGCGGTTGAGGCTGATGAAGCGCATCGGACCTCCCCGGCGGGGTTCTGCCTTCGATGCTAATTCCCGGGCGTGGAAAGCCATGGTGGTGCGGGCGAATTGGGGAACAATGGTGCGAGTGAGCGAATTGCCGGTGATCGATCTCGCCCCGTTCCTCGACGACACGGCGGGCCGCGGGAAGCAGGCCGTCGCGGACCAGATCGGGGCGGCCTGCCGGGACAGCGGGTTCTTCTACGTCTCCGGCCACGGCGTGCCGCCCGCGCTCATCGAGCGGCTCGACGCGGCGAGCAGGCGGTTCTTCGCGCTGCCCGAGCACGTCAAGGACGAGATCTCGATGGAGCGGGGCGGCCGGGCCTGGCGGGGGTTCTTCCCGGTCGGCGGCGAGCTGACGTCGGGGCGGCCGGACCTGAAGGAGGGCATCTACTTCGGGGCCGAGGAGCCGCCGGGGCCGCTGCCGCTGCACGGCCCGAACCTGTTCCCGGCCCAGGTGCCCGAATTGCGGGAGGCGGTGCTGGAGTACCTCCGGACGATGACGGGGGTCGGGCAGGCGGTCATGGGCGCGATCGCGCTGAGCCTCGGGCTGGACGAGGACTACTTCCGCTCGGGGTACACGGCTCACCCGACCATCCTTTTCCGGATATTTCATTACCCGCCGGCCCTGCCCGACGACCCCGACACCTGGGGCGTCGGCGAGCACACCGACTACGGGCTGCTCACCCTGCTCCTCCAGGACGCCAACGGCGGGCTGCAGGTGCACACGCGGCGGGGATGGGTCGAGGCGCCGCCGCTGGAGGGCACGTTCGTGTGCAACATCGGCGACATGCTCGACAAGCTCACCGGCGGCCGGTACCGCTCCACCCCGCACCGCGTACGCAACCGCAGCGGCAACGAGCGCCTCAGCTTCCCGTTCTTCTTCGACCCCGGATGGGACAGCGAGGTCCCGCCCCTCCCCTACGCCCCCGGGCGGCGCTGGGACGGCCAGGTGGACTTCACCGGCACCTACGGCGAGTACCTGCTGTCCAAGGTCTCCAAGGTGTTCCCCCGCCTCTTCGAGCGCCAGGTCTAGGCCGACTCGCGGACCACGAGCCGCGTCGGGAGCACGACCGACGTCGTGTGCCGCCCCTCCAGCCGCGAGAGCAGCAGGCGGGCCAGCGCCAGGGCCTGGTCGGCCACCGGGACGCGGACGGTGGTCAGCCCGGGCGTGGTGGCCGAGGCGGCGTCGATGTCGTCGAAGCCCACCACGGCCAGGTCCTCCGGCACCCGCTTCCCGGCCTCCCGCGCCGCCTGCAGCGCCCCGATCGCGAGCTGGTCGGTGGCCGCGAAGACGGCGTCCAGGGACGGGTCGTCGCCGAGCAGCCGCCGGGTGGCCGCCGCGCCCGACGAGCGCGTCAGCTCGGCCAGGGCCAGGTGCGGCCGCAGGCCCGCGCGCTGGAGCGCCGCGCGGTGCCCGGCCAGCCGGTCCTGCACGGTGATCAGGTCCGTGGGGCCGCAGACCATGCCGATGCGGCGGCGCCCGAGGGCGAGCAGGTGCTCGGTGGCCGCCGCCGCGCCGCCGGCGTTGTCCACGTCCACGTACGGCACCAGCGACGCGATCGCCGGCTTGCCCAGCAGCACGATCGGCACCCCGGTACGCGAGAGCCGCTCGGCCAGCGTGTCGGCCCGGTCGGGCGGCAGCAGCACGACCCCGTCAGCCA
The DNA here is from genome assembly GCF_040674815.1 of Nonomuraea sp. NPDC049709. NCBI lineage: Bacteria > Bacillati > Actinomycetota > Actinomycetes > Streptosporangiales > Streptosporangiaceae > Nonomuraea > Nonomuraea sp. NPDC049709. The sequence goes on along the minus strand of NZ_JBFANM010000031.1, from coordinate 86,797 downwards.
GCCGGGCCTCCAGGTGCGCGACGATGCGCCGGTGGCTCTCGGCCGTGTCGGCGAGCATGAGCGTGATCTGCTTGCCCGCGCCCTCCAGCAGGCTCGTGACGTACTGGACCACGGCGGCCGTCAGCGCGTCGCCGCCCTGCCGGGGGACGGACAGGACGAGCGCGATCGCGTTGGTGCGGCGGGTGACCAGGCTGCGCGCGGCCAGGTTGGGGACGTAGCCGAGCTCGTTGACGGCCTGCATCACGGCGGCCCTGACCTCGGGGCTCACCGACGACTCTCCGTTGACGACCCGCGAGACCGTGGCCCGGGACACGCCGGAACGGGCGGCCACGGTCTCCAGGGTGGGCCGCTTGGGGCGCGTCTCGGTGAGGCCGTTGCGGCGGATCACGTCGCGGTACCACAGCGCGCTGTCCTTCAGCCGCCGCCGCTGGGTGGCGAAATCGACGTGGACGAGGCCGAACTTGCGCTGATACCCATCGGCCCATTCGAGATTGTCGAGCAGCGTCCAGACGAGATATCCGCGCACCCGGGCGCCGTCCTCGACGGCCGCGCGCACCGCCCGCAGGTGCTCCTCGATGAAACTGATGCGCTCGACGTCGTGAATCCCGTCGCCGGTGACCACGTCCACGAAATCGGCGCCGTTCTCGGTGACCATCAGGTCGAGGTCGGGATATTCGCGGGAAACGCGGCCCAGGAGATGGGAGAGGCAACTGGGGACGATGGGCCAGCCCATGGCGGTGACCGCCGTGGGAATGGTGCAGAAGAGAATGCCTTCGCTGCCCGGATGGGCGGGATCGGCGGGCTCGCTCGGCTGTGCCTGGACGACCAGCGGCGTGTAGTAGTTCACGCCGAGCAGGTCGAGGGGCTGGGCGATGGCCTCCAGGTCGCCGTCGTGGACGTGGCCGAGCCCGCCGTGTCGCTCGACGATCGGGAGCAGCTCGGCGGGATAGGCTCCGCGCAGCATCGGCTCCAGGAACTGCCGGTTGACCAGCGCGTCGATCCTGGCCACGGCCTCGGCGTCCTCCTCCGACAGCGTCCGGCCGAAGTCGCTCACCTGGGCGGGTGTCATGACCGGCGAGAGGTTGAGCACCGTGCCGACCTTGGCGGCCCCGGCCGAGCGCAGGGCCTGCACGCCCAGCCCGTGGGCGAGCAGCATGTGGTGGGCGCTCCGGAAGGCCTCGGCGGCCGACTTGCGGCCCGGGGCGTGGATGCCGGAGCCGTACCCGAGGAACGCCGCCACCCACGGCTCGTTCAGCGTGAACCACGTGTCCACCCGGTCGCCGAGCCGCTCGTGCACGGCCGCGGCGTAATCGGCGAAAAGGGAGGCGGTGTCGCGGGCCGGCCAGCCGCCGAGATCCTCGACCGCCTGCGGCAGATCCCAGTGGTAAAGGGTGGCGTACGCGGTGATTCCCGCGGCTCCCAGCTCGTCGAGCAACCGGTCGTAGAAGTCGAGCCCGGCCGCGTTGGGCTTGCCGCGCCCGTCCGGGAGAATCCGCGCCCAGCTCACCGAGAACCGGTAGGCGGCCATTCCCAGATCCTTCATCAGCCGCACGTCTTCGGGATAACGGTGGTAATGGTCGCACGCCTCCGCCCGATCGGCGGAAAAGGTGTCCCAGATGGAGGGCCGGCGACCGTCGGCGGCCGTGGCCCCCTCGATCTGGAAAGCGGAGGTCGACACGCCCCACACGAAGCCTTCGGGGAAGCTCGCGGTGCTCATGGTTACGGATACCTTCCGGTCACTGTTCAACGCGCCCAGTCTCCCGCGCGCCGCTCGTCGCGCGCCAGCCTGGCCAGGCGGTATACAGAGCGCGTGGAACTGGACCGGCTCGATCGTGACATCATCGCGGCGCTCGTCGACGACGCCCGCCAGACCTACGCCGAGATCGGCCACCAGGTGGGGCTGAGCGCGTCGGCGGTCAAGCGGCGGGTGGACCGGCTGCGCGAGAGCGGGGCGATCACCGGTTTCAGCGCCCGGGTGGCGCCGCAGGCGCTCGGCTGGACGACCGAGGCGTACGTGGAGCTGTTCTGCCAGGGCAAGACCAAGCCGTCGGACATCGCGCTGGCCGTGGCCAAGTTCCCGGAGGTGGTGGCGGCGGCCACGATCACCGGCGAGGCGGACGCGCTGCTGCACATCAGGGCCACGGACGTACGCCATGTGGAGCGGGTGATCGAGCGCATCGCGGCGCAGTCGTTCGTGGTGCGGACGAAGAGCTCGATCGTGCTGTCGAGGCTGGTGGACACCCCTCCCGGTGCGGCAGTCCCGGAATCGCGCAACGGATCGCCTGCCGCCGGCTGAGAGACGCAACAGATTCGCGCGAACACGCAATGTCAACCCCTTGGCCTGCATAAACATACATTCTTAGGCTGTCTCCAGCCCCTTCAATGGGGATTTCCCCTGCTAAAGGACTCGATGGAGCGCTGCATGCCCAAACACTTCCTCATGTGCCGTCCGGACTACTTCACGGTCGAGTACGCGATCAACCCGTGGATGCATCCCGAGGCGGGCGCCGACCGCGACGTGGCGGTCCGGCAGTGGGAGGGCCTCAAGTCGGCGTACGAGGAGCTCGGGCACAAGGTGAGCCTGATCGATCCGATCGACGGGCTGCCCGACATGGTCTTCGCCGCGAACGGCGCCCTGGTCGTGGGCGGCCGCGTCTACGGCGCCCGGTTCACCTATCCCCAGCGCGGCGCCGAGGGGCCCGCCTACCTGCGCTGGTTCGCCGAGCGCGGCTACCCGACGGTCGAGCCGGCCCACGTCAACGAGGGTGAGGGCGACTTCCTCACGCTCGACGAGGTCATCCTGGCCGGCACCGGCTTCCGCACGGACGTGGTGGCCCACCAGGAGGCGCAGGAATACCTGGGCCGCCCGGTGATCTCGCTGAAGCTGGTCGATCCGCGCTTCTACCACCTGGACACGGCGCTGTTCCCGCTCGACGGGCACAACGTCGCCTACTACCCCGGCGCCTTCTCGCCGGGCAGCCTCGCGGTGCTGCGCCGCATGTTCCCCGACGCGGTGGTCGCGACCGCCGAGGACGCCGAGGTGCTCGGCCTCAACGCGGTCAGCGACGGCACGAACGTGGTCATCAACGCCGAAGCCTCCAACCTCCAGTTGGAACTCAAGCGCCGAGGGTACGAGGTGATCCCGGTCGACCTCTCGGAGCTGCGTAAGGCGGGTGGGGGCCCCAAGTGCTGCACACTGGAGATCAGGGGGGAGAACTGACATGACCACCAGCGCAGAGCTGATCGAAGTGAGCGAGCGCCGCGGCGCCCACAACTACCATCCACTGCCCGTCGTGATCCATGAGGCGCACGGCGCCTGGGTCACCGACGTGGAGGGCAAGCGGTATCTGGACTGCCTGTCCGGCTACTCCTCGCTCAACTTCGGCCACGGCAACCCGAAGATCATCGAGGCCGCGAAGGAGCAGCTCGAGCGGCTCACGCTGACCAGCCGGGCCTTCTACCACGACCAGTTCGCGCAGTTCTGCACCGGGCTCGGCGACCTCACGGGCAAGGACATGGTCCTGCCCATGAACACCGGCGCCGAGGCCGTGGAGACCGCCATCAAGGTGGCGCGCAAGTGGGGCTACGAGGTCAAGGGCGTCGAGCCGGACCAGGCCAACATCATCGTGATGGAGGGCAACTTCCACGGGCGCACCACCACGATCGTCAGCTTCTCCACGGACCCGGAGGCGCACGACAACTTCGGCCCGTACACGCCGGGCTTCCGGCTCGTCCCGTACGGCTCCGCCGAGGCGATCAGGCAGGCCGTGGACGCCAACACGGTCGCCGTGCTGGTCGAGCCGATCCAGGGCGAGGCCGGGGTGCTGGTGCCGCCGGACGGCTTCCTGAGCGACGTGCGCGCGCTGTGCACGGCCGAGGGCATCCTGATGATCGCCGACGAGATCCAGTCGGGGCTGGGGCGCACGGGGCAGACATTCGCGTGCGACCACGAGGGCGTGGTGCCCGACATCTACGTCATGGGCAAGGCGCTCGGCGGCGGGGTCGTACCGGTCTCGGCGATCGCCGCGAACCGGGACGTGCTCGGGATCATCCACCCGGGCCAGCACGGCTCCACGTTCGGCGGCAACCCGCTGGCCTGCGCGGTGGCCAACGCGGTCATCGAGATCCTGAACACCGGCGAGTTCCAGGCCAGGGCCGCCAAGCTGGGCGAGGTGCTGCACACGCGGCTGCGCGAGCTGATCGGCAAGGGCGTGATCGAGGTGCGCGGGCGCGGGTTGTGGGCGGGCGTGGACATCGACCCCGACCTGGCCAGCGGGCGCGAGATCTCGAAGGCGCTGATGAAGCGGGGGGTGCTGGCCAAGGACACGCACGGGTCCACGATCCGGCTGGCGCCGCCCATCGTCGTCTCCGAGGACGACCTGCTCTGGGCGATCGACCAGCTCGTCGACGCCATCTACGAGTTCAGGAACCGCTAGGCACGGCCTTTACGGCTCCGCGCAGGAGGGCCCGGCCACCGTACGTGGCCGGGCCCTGTCCGGGGGAACGCTCCTCCGGTTCACGCGCCGATCCGGCGCACGGTCACCGCCTGAGCGGTCGTACTCCAGACCTGCATGCCCTCCGGGGCGTCCGCGGCCGCGAACCCGGCCTCCTTCAGCTCGCTCACCAGCACCTCCGTCGCGGGCCAGTGGCTGGTGCCGGTCACCTCGTCCTCGCTGATCACCACGCCGCGCTGCCTGATCCGGTAGACGAACCGCGAGGTGACGCTCTCGCCCGCGACGTCGAGCACCTGCCCGGCGATCTCGTACGTGTGCCTGCCCACCTGGTACGAGCCCATGACCGCCGGCTCACCCGGCACGCGCGCGCCCCGATCGCGCCAGTTGAACACCAGCCGCCCGCCCGGTTCGAGCTGCCTGGCCAGCACCCGCCACAGCTCGGCCCGCTCGGCGGCGGGGAAGCTCTGCAGCACCGAGATCATCACGACGGCCTCGACCGGCTCGTCCACCTCCACGTCCAGGGCCCCGCACGGCAGCACGGTCACGCGGCGCAACGCGTCCGGGTCGTGGGCCAGGCGCGAGACCAGCACCGAGCGCATGCCGAGCGACGGCTCCACGGCGTAGATCTCGGCGGGGGTCACGCGGGCGATCAACTCGGTGATGAGGCCGGTGCCGGCGCCGATCTCGATGACGCTCCGCCGAACGTCCGCCAGCAGCGGGGGCAGCAGCTCGCGGATCTCGGGCACGTGGCCGTCCTCGTGCCAGAGGTCGTAGAAGGGCACGGCGACGGCGTAGTTGTCCTCGTACATGGGACTTCAGGGTAGAGGCGTGGAGTCGATCGGTTTGACCACCTCTCCGGTGGAGCCGTACCAGGTGACCTGGTCGGGCAGGGTGAGCGTGGCCAGCGCGTTCTGGAACCAGGGGCCCTTGGTGACGCGCCACCGGAACGGCGGGCGCGGGATGCCCGCCAGCCGCGCCAGCAGGGTGCCGACCAGGGTGGCGATCGAGAACTGGGTGAACACGTTGGCCCAGCGCAGCATCCGGCTGAGCGGGTTGCGGATCGGCGAGCAGACGACCTGGAAGACCGGCCCGCCGTCGGCCTTGGCCAGGTAGGAGTAGTGGACGTCGCCCGACAGGATCAGCACGGGCTTGCCCAGCCCGATCAGCAGCCGGGCCAGGTCGTCGAACGAGCGCCGGAACGCCGCCCAGTGCTCCAGGTCGATGGCCTGCCGGAACTTCTCCGACCACCGCCGCACCAGCGGGCCCCACTTGCCGTCGCACAGGGCCTCGTTCCAGTTCTGTACGCCGTGCACGCCCTCGGGCAGCAGGAACGGGATCGACGAGCCGATGATCAGCTGCTCGGCCGGCCGCCGCACCTGCTCCTCCAGCCAGGCCCACTCCCCCGGGTCGAGCATGCGGCGGTCGCCGGGGGTGAGCTGCCTGGCGCACCTGGTGTCCACCATGATCAGGCGGGCGGGCCCGAGGTCGCGGGCGTAGCTCCAGCGGCTGCTGCTCGGCTCGGCGTCGGCCCGCTCGGCGAACGCGTCGAGCGCCGCGCCGCCGTCACCGGCCATCAGCTTGGCCAGCACCGGGTCCTCGGCCCGCTCGGCCGGCGAGAGGTTGCCGAGGTGCTGGTAGATCCAGTAAGCCCCGAGCCCGGACACCACCCGGTGGGGCCACCACGGCACCTTGGCCATCTCCTCGCGCCAGGGCTGCGAGGTGTTCCAGTCGTCGCGCAGGTCGTGGTCATCGAAGATCATCGCGCTCGGCACGGTGGACAGCAGCCAGCGGATCTCCGTCTCGGTCCACGCCTGGCGGTAGAGCTCGGCGTACTCCTCGAAGTCGGCGATCTCCCCCTGCGGCTCGGTGGTCCTGCGGGCGCGGATGTAGGCCAGCATCTCCGGCGAGGGGTTGTCGGCGTAGACCTGGTCGCCGAGGAGCAGCAGCAGGTCGGGCCACTCCTCCTCGTCCGTCTGCGCGAGGTGCTCGCCGTAGGCGCGCAGGACGTCGTCGCCGTGGCTGCGTACGTGCGCGGCGTCGTGCGGCACGCTGGTGCGGCACGACCCGAACGCCAGCCGCCGCGCCCCTTCGGCGGGCAGCAGCCGGATCCGGCTCGGCGGGCGACCCGCCAGGGGCCATACCTGCTCCCCGTCGAGCTTCACCGAGTACGAGGCGATATCCTGGGACAACTCAACGAGATCCACGATCGCGTAGTGGTGACCGTGCACGGTGAAGGTGGGCGACCGGTAAGTCCTGCCGTCCGCCTCGACGGCGACCGTGCCGGGTTCGGCGGTCTCCACCCAGATCGAGGCGCTGACGGAGTCGACATAGCGCAACAGCGGTCCCACCACGAGTGCGGGCATTCGACCCCCGATTCGACGTTCCGGCATACTCTCGCCCGCAAGCCTGCCAGAGTGGCACGGTCCACAGCATCCGATCACCGGCTTGGATTTCTACCAACAACTAGGCAAGGTCAAACGCCCCGCTCTAGGATGATCGTGACAACAACGCCCAAATGGGGAAGGCAATGGCGCTTTCTCCGCAAATAGGGCGTACATAACAGGAGGAATTTCTTCCATGAGCATCATGGTGCCGTCAAAGACGCCGGCCCTGATCACCCCGGGCCGTCAGGCCCTCGATTCCGCTCTCCAGCAGCTCGACCAGGCCGCCGAGCATCTCGGGCTCGAGGACGGGCTCCGCACGATGCTGGCCACGCCCCGCCGCTCGCTGACCGTCTCGGTCCCGGTGCGGCGCGAGGACGGCCGCCTGGACGTCGTCCAGGGCTTCCGCGTCCAGCACAACGTCTCGCGCGGCCCCGCCAAGGGCGGGCTCCGGTTTCATCCCGGCACCGACATCCACGAGGTCACCGCGCTCGCGATGTGGATGACGTGGAAGTGCGCGCTGGTCGGCATCCCGTACGGCGGCGCCAAGGGCGGCGTGGCCGTGGACCCGGCCGGGCTCACCACCCGCGAGCTGGAGCGGATGACCCGCCGCTACGTCAACGAGATCCTGCCGCTGATCGGCCCGGAGAAGGACATCCCGGCGCCCGACGTCGGCACCGACGAGCAGACCATGGCCTGGATCATGGACACCTACAGCGTCAACGCCGGCTACTCGGTGCCCGGTGTGGTCACCGGCAAGCCGACGACGCTGGGCGGCTCGCTCGGACGTGCGGGCGCGACCTCGCGCGGCGTGCAGATCGCGGCCCTGGCCGCGCTCGGCCGCTCGCCGGAGGGCGTGACCGTGGCCGTGCAGGGCTTCGGCAAGGTGGGCGGGCCGGCCGCGCAGTTCCTGTCCGACGCCGGGTGCACGGTGGTGGCGGTGTCCGACGCCACCGGCGCCGTTCACTCCGCGCGAGGTCTGGACATCGCCCGGCTGCGCGCGTGGGTCGCCGAGACCGGCGGCGTGCGCGGCTTCCGGGAGGCCGACGTGCTGGCCCACGAGGACCTGTTCGAGCTGGACGTGGACATCCTGGTCCCGGCCGCGCTCGAAGGCGCGATCACCGAGGCCAACGCGCCCAGGATCCGCGCCCGCCTGGTCGTCGAGGGCGCCAACGGCCCCACCACGCCCGAGGCCGACGAGATCCTCGCCGCCAACGGCACCACGGTCGTGCCCGACATCCTGGCCAACGCGGGCGGGGTGATCGTGTCCTACCTGGAGTGGGTGCAGAACATGCAGGCCTACTCATGGAGCTCCGGCGAGGTCGAGCTGAAGCTGCGCGACCTCATGCTGGGGGCGTTCTCCGAGGTCACGTCGCTGGCCTCCGAGCGCGGCCTGACGCTTCGGCAGGCGGCGCACGTCATCGGCGTGGGCCGGGTGGCCGAGGCGCACCAGATGCGCGGCCTCTACCCGTGAGCGCGACTTAAGTAGCACGGGGCCCGCCCAAGGTTCGATGCCGGGGCGGGCCTCGCGTTGGGACCCTGAACGGCATGAGAGGTTTCATCAACGTCGTCGCCGTGATCGCGATCATTCAGGGGTCGGGCGAGTTCATCGGGCGGGTGTGGTTCGACCGCGAATGGGGGTTCCTGCACCGGCTGGTGGAGTTGCCCGTGCCCGGTTATCTGGGCGTGGCGGTGGCCGGGGTGGTGGCACTGGTCTGGACGGACGTGGCCAAGAAGCGCGAGCAGGGCTGAGCGCCGGCCGCCCGGCCGAAGAGTTCAGGGCCTGCTCGACTACGCCGAGCTCAGGCCCTGAGCTCGGCGTAGTCGAGCGCCTCCACCAGGCTCTCCAGGTCGCGCATGAGCTGATCGGTCCGCTCCCGCCCGAACGCCAGCGCGATCACCCCCTGCTGCTCGGCCACGGCCCCGTCCACCCGCGCGAGCAGCTCGGCCCCGCGCTCGGAGACGAACACCGCCACCCGCCGCCGATCCCCCGTCGACGGCCCCCGATAGACCAGCGCCCGGTCGATGAGCCGGTCGACGGCCTTGGTCAGCGTCGGGTGCGGCATCAGCACGGCCTCGGCGAGCTCGCCCATCGACTCGCCCCGGCCGTCGGCCAGCGCCCGCATGATGCGCCACTGCTCGACCGTGACGTCCTCGCCGGAGAGCACCGCCGCCAGCCCCCGGTTGACGCTGCGCTCCGCACGGCTCAGCAGGTAGGCGAGTGAGGACCCGAGCCCAGAGGTGGTCATGGAGAAGGTCCTTTCGTCGGGGTGCTAGAAGGGAGGATACTCGTCGGCGTGGCGGCGACCGTCGATCCTCTCGAAGCGCGGCTCCTCCCCTCTGACTCGATCAGGATCGGCCTGGTCGTGCCCGTGTCCGGGGTGCTCGGCCTGATGGGCCCGTGTGCGATCAACTGCGCCGTGCTGGCCGCCGAGGAGATCAACGACCGGGGCGGCCTGCTGGGGCGGCAGGTCGAGCTGGTCCTCGTCGACGGCGGCCGGCCCGCGCAGGTGGTGGGGGCCGAGGTGGGCGGGCTGGTCCGGTCGGGCACGGTGGCGGCCGTGGCCGGGGCCCACGCGAGCGACGTGCGCGTGGCGGTGGTGGCCGCGATCGCGGGGCGGGTGCCGTTCGTGTACGCGCCGCCGTACGAGGGCGGGGGGCGCGCGCCGGGGGTCTACTTCCTCGGCGAGACCCCGGAACGGCAGCTCGCGCCGGGCATCGAGTGGCTGATCGGCACGCGACGGGCGCGCCGGTGGTACCTGCTGGGCAACGACTACATCTGGCCGCGCCTGGTGCACGCCAGCGCCCGCATGCGGGTGCGCGCGGCGGGCGCGACCGTGGTGGGCGAGCGGTTCGTCCGGTACGGCGCGGCGGTGAACTGGCTGGACCGGGTGGCCGACGCCAGGCCCGACGCGATCCTGCTGACGCTGATCGGCAGCGACCTGATCGCCTTCAACCGGGCGTACGCGGCCTCCGGGCTCGGGGCGGCCCGGCTGTGCGGGGCGCTGGAGGAGCACGGCCTGCTGGGCATCGGCGGCGACGCCACCGGCGAGCTCTACTCGTCCATGGGCTACTTCCGTGGCCTGCCCACCTCGGCCGGCCTCGACTTCGCCGAGCGCTACGCGGCCCGGTTCGGCGCGGACGCCCCCATGCTCAACGCCCACGGGCACGGCTGCTACGAGGCGGTCACGATGCTGGCCGCCCTGTGCGCGCGGGCCGGCTCGCTGGCGGTGCCCGCGCTGGACGCGGTCGCCGACGGCACCCGGATCACCAGCGCGCGCGGAACGCTCACGCTGCTCGATCGGCAGGTACGGCATCCCGTCCACCTCGGCCGGGCCGATGGCCTGGATTTCTTTCTAGAGAAACCTTTTCAGTAGAAAGCTTTGGCTCTAAGGTGCGAATCGCCCCCCAAGCAGCTAGGAGCCGTCCATGAGCACAATCGAGCAGTTCGGCTACCGCCAGGAACTCAAGCGTTCCCTGGGCTTCGCCGACCTGATGATCTATGGCCTGATCTTCATGGTGCCGATCGCGCCCTTCGGCATCTTCGGTTCCGTCTTCTCCATCTCGCACGGGATGGTGGCGCTGGCCTACGTCATCGGGCTGGTGGCGATGGCGTTCACGGCGCTGTCGTACGCCCACATGGCCCGGGCCTTCCCGATGGCCGGCTCGGTCTACACCTATGCCGGGCGCGGCATCGCGGCCCCCGTCGGGTTCATGGCCGGCTGGGCGATCCTGCTGGACTACATCCTCGTGCCCTCGCTGCTCTACCTGATCGCCAGCATGGCCATGAACACCTTCGTGCCGGTGATCCCCGTGTGGGCGTGGCTGGTGGCCTTCGTCCTGCTCAACACGGTCATCAACTACCTGGGCATCCAGATGACGGCCAGGATCACCCGGATCATGCTGGTGGCCGAGCTGGCGGTGCTGGCGATCTTCCTCGTGGTCGGCGGCGTCGCGCTGGCCCAGGGCAAGGCGCAGACCGGCGCGCTGACGCCGCTCTTCGACTCCTCCTCCTTCACCTTCAGCGTGGCGTTCGCGGCCGCGTCGGTGGCCGTGCTGTCGTTCCTCGGCTTCGACGGCATCTCCACGCTGGCGGAGGAGAACCGCGAGGACGCCCGCCGCCTCGGCCGCTCCATGGTGGCCGCGCTGGCGGTGGCGGCCGTGCTGTTCGTGGTCCAGACGTGGGTGGCGGCGCTGCTCACCCCGAACCGGGCACAGCTGATCACGCAGGGCGACCTCAAGGGCAACGCCTTCTACGACACCGCCACGTTCGCCGGCGGGCCGTGGCTGGGGGTCCTCACCGCCGTGGCCACCGCCATCGCCTGGGGCTTCGCCAACTCGCTGGTCGCGCAGGCGGCCACCTCCCGCCTGCTGTTCGCGATGGGCCGCGACCGGCAACTCCCGGGCTTCCTGGCCAAGGTGGACCACAAGCACCGGGTGCCGGTCAACGCCACGCTGGTGGTGGCCGCCATCTCGCTGGTCGTGGGCATCTTCATGAGCACGAGGGAGAACGGCGCCACCGAGCTGGCCTCGCTGGTCAACTTCGGCGCGATGACCGCCTTCCTGCTGCTGCACATCGCCGTGGTCGTCCACTACACGGTCAGGCAGCGCAGCCGCAACTACTGGGCGCACCTGGTCGCGCCCGTGGTCGGCTTCGGCGTCCTGGTAGCCGTCGTGATCAACCAGAACGTCGCCGCCCAGTGGGTCGGCGGCGTCTGGCTGGCCGTCGGCCTGGTCGTCCTCGGCGTCTCGTATCTGCTGGGCCGCAGGCCCGTCCTACCGTCGGAGGTCAAGTGAACGTCGTCTCCTACCATCCCTCGCCGGAAGAGCTGAGCTACACCTTCGGGGGTCGCGCGGCCGTCGGCAAGGTACGGCCGGGCACGATCATGGAGCTGTACACCGAGGACTGCTTCGGCGGCCGGGTCCGTACGGTGGACGACCTGCCGTCGCGGGTGTGCGAGTTCCCCTACCTCAACCCGGTGACCGGCCCCTTCCACGTGGCGGGCGCCGAGCCCGGCGACACGCTGGCGCTGCACTTCATCAAGATCACGCCGGCCCGGGACTGGGCGGTGTCCACCACGTTCCCCCACTTCGGCGCGCTGACCGGGACGCACACCACGGCCATGCTCCAGCCGCCGCTGGAGGAGCGGGTCTGGCGCTACGACATCGACCTGGAGCGGAACGTGGCCGTCTACCACGCCCGCAACAGCGACTTCAGCGTGGAGCTGCCGCTGGACCCGATGCACGGCACCGTCGGCGTCGCCCCCGGCGCGAACGAGGCCCGCATGACGATCACCCCCGACGCGCACGGCGGCAACATGGACACCCCCGAGCTGCGCGCGGGCGTCACCGTCTACCTGGGTGTCAACGTCGAGGGCGGGATGTTCTCGATCGGCGACGGACACGGGCTGCAGGGACACGGCGAGGTGTGCGGCACGGCGGTCGAGTCGGCCATGAACACCGTGGTCGCGGTCGAGCTGATCAAGGGTGTGGCCACGCCGTGGCCGCGGCTGGAGGACGACCTGCACCTGATGTCCACGGGGTCGGCCAGGCCGCTGGAGGACGCGTACCGGATCAGCCAGCACGACCTGGTCACCTGGACCTCGGAGCTGACCGGGCTGGACACGCTCGACGCCTACCAGCTCGTCAGCCAGGCCGGGCAGGCGCCGGTCGGGAACGTGTGCGACACCAACTACACGATGGTCGCCAAGCTGCCCAAGGCGTACGTGGCGCGGGCACCGGTCTACGAGTCCGCGCACGCTCGCCTGCGCGCGCTGGGTTCCGCGTACACAAGTTAGGGTAAACATTGATGTCGCAGGTCAGAGCACTGATCATCTTCGTCCTAGAGTGGGAAGGTGCTCAGGTTGGTGCTGTCTCTGGTCCTGCTCGATCCAGCCGCCGTCACCGAGGTGTCCCAACGAAACGTCCCCGTTCCCCGCGTGCTCACCCCTGAGGGCGACCGCCTGGGCTACGCGCCGGTCCCGCGCCCGTACACGGGGGCGCGGCGGCTGGCGGGGGTGCTGCTCGGCCACGATCCGGTCGCCAAGACGGACGTGCTGTGCGGGGGCACGGTGATCGGCAGCCGCAGCCGCAGCCTGGTGCTGACGGCGGCGCACTGCCTGTACCACGACGGGCGGCTGCTCAAGCACCTGGCCTTCCTGCCCGGGTACGACCGCGGGCGGCCGCGGCTGGGGGTCTGGCCGGTCGTGCGCACGTGGGTGCCGGCCCGGTGGCGCACGCGGCCGTACTCGCCGGACCTGCTGCCGTACGACGTGGGCCTGGTCGGCGTCGTCCGCCGCAAGCGCCCGCTGGAGGACGTGACCGGGCGGGGCCTGTCGCCCATGCCCACCTCCCGGGGCACCGAGCTGCGCGGGCTGGAGCTGCTCGGCTATCCGGTGGGCAAGGGCTATCCGGGCACCACGATGTACCGGTGCCTGGGCGACACGGTCGAGGGCATCTCGCAGGGGCCGGGCCTGATGGTCACGCGCAACTGCCACGCCGCCGCCGGCGGCAGCGGCGGCCCCGCGTTGTACGGCGGCTCGGTCGCGGGCGTCGTGTCCTCCTCCAGCCCGCTGAGCGACGCGAAGGGCTACACCGTGCTGACCCGGCTGGGGCGCCGGCCGTTCGAGCGGATGTTCGCCAGGGCCGACCGCGCGATGCGGCTCACTCCGTCGCCCTGACGATCTCCTCGCAGAGGGCGTGGGTGGCCAGGGCGTCACCGGCGTCGATCCGGCGGCCCTCGCGCACGGCCGCGAGGAACTCCAGGCAGATCTGCTCGATGCCGCGCTGCCTGGCCACCGGCACCCAGTCGGGCCGCCTGGCGAGCGTCTCGCCGCCCCGGTAGTCGATGACGTCGCCGAGGTTGACCACCCGGCGCTTGACGCCGTCGCCCATGGCCTCGCAGCTCTCCTCGCCGGCGCCGCTCATCCGGTTCATGACGCCGATGGCGGTGAACCCGTCACCCGACAGCTCCAGGACGATGTGCTCGATCAGGCCGTCCTTGACGCGGGTCCTGATGGACGTGCCGGTGACCTGGCCCGGGGCGAGGAACCTCAAGGTGTCCGCCACGTGGATGAAGTCATCGAATATCGCCCGTCGGGGGGTGTCGGGGTGGTTGTCGCGGTTCTTCTCCATGAGGATCAGGTGCCGGGGATGGGCGGCCAGCCCGGCGTACCCGGGGGCGTGGCGGCGGTTGAAGCCCACCATCAGGGACCTGTCGCCGGCCCTGGCCAGGCGTACGAGGTGCTCGGACTCGGCCAGGGTGTAGGCGATCGGCTTGTCGACGTAGACGTGGATCCCGGCGTCGAGCAGCTGCTCGACGATCTCCGGGTGGGCCTCGGTGGCGGCGTGCACGAACGCCGCCTCGACCCCGGCCTTGATCACCTCGTCCACGCTGGTGGACCGGGCGGCGATCCGGTAGGCGTCGCCGAGCCGGTCCAGCCGGGTCTCGTTGCGGGTGCAGAGGTGCAGGTCAAGGGCGGGCTGGGCGGCGAGCACGGGAAGGTAGGCCTTCTCCGCGATGTCGCCCAGGCCGATCAGCGCTGTCTTCACCCGTCGAGCGTAGCCTTGAGCGCCTGGGCGATCGGGGTAGGCGCGACGCCGAACGTGCTCTGGAACGCCGAGGAGTCGAGCACGTAGGGCGCGACGAACTGGTAGCGGATGTGCCGCATCTCACCGATCATCGGCGAGAACAGCCCGGCCGCCCTGACCACCGGCCACGGCAGCTGCGTCATCCGGGGCGCGGGCCGGCCGAGCAGCGCGGCCATGCGCTCCCCGAGCTGCCGGAAGGTCAGCGGCTCGGCGGTGGGCACGTGCCAGGGCCGCCCCCAGGCCCGCTCGTCGCTCCCGGCGACGACCAGCGCGTCGGCCACGTCGGGCAGGTACGTCCAGCTGTGCGGCATGTCCGCCGGCCAGACCAGCTGGATGGTCTTGCCCGCCCTGAGCGGCACGAGGAAGCGGTCGCCCAGGTAGGACTGGTCGGTGGCGCCGGGGCCGAAGTAGTCGGAGCCGCGCACCTCGGTGGCCCTGATCCGGCCGGCCTCGTGCGCGGCCAGCGCGTCGGCCCACATCCTGGCCCGGACCTGGGCCTTGGGGCTGGTGGAGGCGAGCGGCAGGTCCTCGGTCATCGGACCCGGCACGGGGCCGTACGGGTAGAGGTTGCCGAGCATCACGTACACGGCGCCGGTGGCCTCGGCGGCGCCCAGGAACGACGCGGCCATCGGCGGCCAGTCGGTGAGCCAGCGGTGGTATTTCGGGTTGACGCAGTTGTACAGGACGTCGGCCCCCTTGGTGACCTCGGTCAGCCGGGCCCGGTCCGCGACGTCGGCGGCCACCTTGACCGCACCCGCCGGGCCGCTGCCCGACCGGGTCACGACGACGACCTCGTGCCCCTGGGCCATGAGCTTGGTGGCCAGATGCGTACCGACCTGGCCGGAACCCACGACGACGTGCTTACCCATGATCAGACCTCTTTCCAGACGATGCGGAGAACCGCGTTGAGAACGAAGAGCGCGGAGAAGACGGCAGCGGAGGTGACCAGCCCGGAGGCGTAGAGCGCGAGGGCGCCGCCGCCGAACCAGAGGATCTCCAGCGCGGCCCGCGCCAGGCCGGTCAGCGGGTAGGTGGCGTTCGCGCCGCCCCCCGCCCCGAACAGCGCCCAGGCTGCCACGAACAGCGCCGGGCCGCCGAGGCCCGCCAGCAGCTTGATGATCCAGTTGGGGCTGACCGTGAAGCCCCAGTAGGCCACGGAGGCCAGCACGCCCAGCTCGAGCAGGAACATCAGCAGGGCGTTGGCGTTCTTGGCGAGGGCGAGCATGCCGGGCCTCCGTGAGTGGTGTTCGCTTACGAGAGCAATGCTCTCTCAAAAGAGCACCAATCGTCAAGAGCAGTGCTCTCGATTTTTTACACCGCTCTGATAATCTGCTTCACATGACAGCCAGCCGAACCGCCAGAGAACGCGTCAGGGCCGAGCTCACCAGGGAGATCACCGACATCGCGCGCCGCCAGCTCGCCACCGAAGGGGCCGGCGGCCTGTCGCTGCGGGCCGTGGCGCGCGAGATGGGCATGGTCTCCTCGGCCATCTACCGCTACTTCCCGAGCCGCGACGACCTGCTCACCACGCTGATCATCGACGGCTACAACGCGCTCGGCGAGGCCGTCGAGCGGGCCGAGGCCACGTGCCCGCGCGCGGCCCACCGGCAGCGATGGCTGACGGCCTGCCACGCCGTGCGCGACTGGGCGGTGGCCCACCCCCACGAGTACGCGCTCATCTACGGCTCCCCCGTGCCCGGCTACCAGGCGCCGCAGGACACGATCGCGGCCCGCGTACGAGACGTCACCGTGCTGGGCCGCATCATCGCCGACGCCTGGCGGGCGGGTGCGCTGCGGACCCCTGAGACCGAGGCCCCGCCCGAGCTCGGGCCGGACTCCGCCAACTTCCGCGCACTCATGCCCGAGGTGCCCGACAGCGTGATCTGGCTGGCCCTCACGGCGTGGACCACGTTGTACGGGTGGGTCAACTTCGAGGTGTTCGGCCAGTTCAACAATGCGATCGAGGACCGGGGCACGGCGTTCGGGCATGCCATGGGGCTGATGGGCGACACGATGGGGCTTGCTCAGTAGGACTTACTAAGTTTTACTGAATACATGGCACGCAGGACACAGGAGCTCGGCCGCTTCACGGACGTGGCGCTGCTGGTGCTCATCAGCCTCGCGGAAGGGCAGAAGCACGGCTACCGGATGATCAGCGACATCGAGGAGTTCTCGGGGACGTCGCTGGAGCCGGGCACGCTCTACGGGGCGCTGATGCGGCTGGAGGAGCGGGGCTGGATCGAGCCGGTGGGGTCGGCGGAGCGGCGCAAGCCGTACCGGATCACCGAGGGCGGGCGGGAGGCGCTGCGCGAGCAGCTCGCCACGCTCCGCCGCGTCGAGCAGGCGGGGGTCAGACGCGTCTCCTGGGGGCAGGCATGACGGTTTGTCAGGCGGGTGGCTCAGGGGCGGACGTGACGACTTGGGGGCAGGCATGATGAGGACGCTGGCGAAGGTCGTGCTGGCCTGCTACCCGAAGGTGTGGAGGCAGCGCTACGGCGAGGAGGTCGCCGACCTGGTCGCCGCGCGGCCGGTACGCGCGCGCACGGTGCTCGACCTGGCCGGCGGCGCCGCCGACGCGTGGCTGCACCGGCGGCACATCCCCGGGGCCAATCCCATCAGGATCCCGCTCCCGCTGCTGCTGCCCGTCGCCGGCTACGGGCTGCTCAATCTGTGGAATCCCGGCGTGCGCGACATGACCAGCCTCAACGGCGTCTGGGCCCAGGCGGCGAGCCTGGGGCCAATCGCCGAGCAGCTGGCCAAGGCGGCGACGTCGCTGTTCATCGCGGCGGCCGCGATGGGCGTGCTCTCGGTGGTGCCGCTGCTGCTCACCTCGTTGGCCGCCTCGTGGCGGCCGTCGGCCGGTGCCGTCACCCGGGGCAGGGCGCGTGGGGTGGTCGCGACCGCTCCGCTCCTCGCGCTCCCGATCTGGGGGTTCTGCGCCATGTACTACGGCATGACCTTCGAGGACCTCGGGTTTCCCGTCGGGCCGCTGGGCCACGCCATGCTCGGCGGCTTCATGGGGCCGATCGTGCTGGCGCTGGTGCTGCCGCTGCCCTCGATCGCGGCCAAGGCGCCCGCCCTCGTGCCCGACGTGCGGGCGAGCGGCAACACGCTCGCGGTGGCGGCCATCCTGAACGCGATCGGCTGGCTGGCCATCGGGGTCCTGCTGGCCATGGGCCTGACCCAGGCGTCGCCGCGGTTCCTGATCGCCATGGCCGCCAGCGTGCTGGTCAGCATCGGGATGACCGCGCTGGTCGCGAGAAGCGCGCTCCGGCAGGGCCGCGCCACCGTGGGCGAGCTCAGCCTCGCCTGACCACCCCGCCGACCAGGCTTGTCCGGCCGCGGCGGGGCGGGGGCCGTCAGCTTCGGGCCGGCTTGAGCAGGGGCACGAGCACCTCGTCCACGATCTCGACCACGAGCCGGTCCGGGATGGGCGGCCCCTCGAAGAGGAAGTGGTGGCGCAGCAGGGCGTGCCCGGCGTCGAGCCGGCGTGGGGTGACGTCCGCCGGATCCACCTCCCCGCGCTCGACGGCGCGGCGGACGACCTCCTCCATCAGCTTCCTGCTGACGCCCTGCGAGTTCCGCCGCATGCTGCCGAGCGGCGACTCGCCCCTGAGCGCCTCCCCGAGCAGCCCGCGCATCGCCTCTCCGGCCGGGCCGGACAGGGCCTGCGCCGTACGGGTGAGCATCGCCACCAGGTCGTCGCGGAGGTTGCCCATGTCGGGCGAGCTCTCCGGCTTGGGCAGCGACTGGTAGACCGCCTGCATCACCAGCTCGATGCGGGTGGGCCAGCGCCGGTAGAGCGAGGCCTTGCTGGCCTTGGCCCGCTCGGCGACGCGCTCCATGGTCAGCCCGGCATAGCCGACCTCGGCCAGCTCGTCGAGCGTGGCCTGGTAGATGGCGGCGCTGAGCGCCTCGCCCCGGCGCCGTGGCTGCTTGCGGTGGTCGGTGACCATGGTGGCAATTTTAGGGAGCGTCCGTGACCGCACCGTCGTGGGCGGTCACCGCCTGCCCGGTCACCGTGCCGGTGTCTCCGTTGACGGTGACCACCTGCCCGTCCACCAGCACCGACGTCGCCGTGCCGGTGCCCATGACGGCCGGGATGCCGTACTCCCTGGCCACGATCGCCGCGTGCGAGGCCGTGCCCCCGGTGTCCACGACCACGGCCGCCGCCTGCTGGAACAGCGGTGTCCACGACGGGTTCGTGTACGGGCAGACGAGCACGTCGCCGGCGGCGAGCCGGCCGAACTCGGCGGGGGTCCTGATCACCTTCACCGGCCCCGTCGCGCTGCCCCCGCCGGCCGGCGCCCCTGTGACCAGCGCGTCCCCCGGATCGGAGGCCGGGAAGACCGCGGCGGGATCGAGCAGCCGCACCCCGGTCAGCTCCTCCCGCTTGGCCGCCCGCGCCCTGACGGTCTCGCGCAGCCGGTCGGCCTCCTCCCCGCGCAGGGCGGCCACGTCCGCGATCGCCTCCAGCTCCTCCAGCCGCAGGTGGAAGACGTCCTCCGGCTGCCCGAGCACGCCCGCCGCGCGCAGCCGGCGGCCCATCTCCAGCAACGACCTGCGCAGGACGGGCTGCGGCATCATGAAGTAGAAGTGGCTGTCCTCGCGGAAGGCGACGCCCGCGCGGGCCGCCGCCACCCAGCGCGCGACCCTGGCGCGGCGGCGCTTCGAGCGCAGGAGGGGGTGGGCGAGCAGGCGTTCGAGGGCGTCGTCGGGCTCCTTCTGCGGGGGCGGTCCGGCGGCCAGCACCCTGACCAGGTCGAGGACGACCTCGGGGGCGTCGCCCCAGGTGGGCACGGTGACGAGGAGAGGGCTCGCGGTCTCGCGGTGGCCGTACTCCGCCAGGAACGCCGCCAGCGCGTCCGCGAACTCGGCGGGCGGCGGCTCGGTGTCCAGGGCTCCCGTGCGCCTGGCCACCTCGGCCAGGTGTTCCAGCGCCCGGTTGGTGTCCGTGGTGCGGGTACGCGCCCCGTGCAGCAGGTCGCCGAACAGCGCCCGCCGCCCGAGCAGCCGGGCCGTCACCAGCAGCCGCAGCATCGCCAGCCCGAAGCCCGGCAGGTAGTCCACCCGCAGGTCGGCGACGGGCGTCACCAGGGCGAGCGCCTGCCTGGGCACGCGTCGCAGCTCGGCCCACGACATCGCGCCCAGGTCGCGGGCGCCCAGCTCCTCGATCGCCGCCAGGTAGTCGCGGAAACGCGGATCCCGCGTCCACCGGGCGGGGTCGTACCGTCTGGCCTTGGCCAGCAGCCGGAACGGCGTCGCGAGCACCTTCACCGTGGGTCGCGGGGCGGGCGGCAGGAGCTGGTAGACGACGCCGTCCTCCTCGCGCAGGAAACCCTCGAACGCGCGCCGCACGCCGAAGGCGCCCAGGACCTTGCCCATCAGCCCGGCCGGGCCGTACGGGACCCAGGTGGACATGTCGATCGGATACGGCCGCTCGGGCAGGTATTCCAGCAGGACCGTGGCCAGGCGGCGCTGCACCGGGTTGAGCCTGCCCACCGGGGGCGGCGGCAGCGCGGTCATCGGGCGGGCCTGCAGCAGGCGGACGCGGCCGCCAGCGTACGCCCACTCGATGTCCTGCGGGCGGCCGAAGTGCGCGGCCACCTCGCGGCCCAGCCGGCCCAGCTCCGCCAGGACCGCGTCGGGCAGCCGCTCGGCGCCCTCGCCCGTGCCGCTCTCGCGGGTGACGCCGCCGCCCGCCGTGCCCCGGATGACCACCTCGCGGCGGCCGGGCGTGAAGTCGGCCCTCCCCGACGGGTGCAGCACGTAGTGGTCCGGCGTGACCAGGCCGGACACGACGGCCTCGCCCAGGCCGCTGCTGGCGTCGATCACGATCTGGGCCCGGTCGCCGCTGACCGGGTTCGCGGTGAACATGACGCCCGCCACGTCCGCCTCGACCATGCTCTGCACGACCACCGCGATCCGTACCTCGGAGTCGTCGATGCCCAGCTTGGCGCGGTAGGCGATGGCGCGGTCGGTGAAGAGCGAGGCCCAGCAGCGGCGTACGGCGTCGAGCAGCGCCGCCTCGCCGACGACGTTGAGGTAGGTGTCCTGCTGGCCGGCGAACGCGGCGCCGGGCAGGTCCTCGGCGGTGGCGCTCGACCGTACGGCCACAGGGCCGCCGCCGAGCGCGGTGTAGGCGACGACGATCTCCTGCCGCAGGTCGTCGGGCAGCTCGACCCGCTCGAAGGCGGCCCGGGTGTTGCGGCCCTGGGCGACCAGCTCGTACGCGTGCGTGGTGACGACGAACCCGCCGGGGACCGGGAAGGAGTTCCTGACGAGCTCGCCCAGGTTGGCGCCCTTGCCGCCGGCCATGGCCAGGTCGCCCCGGCCGAAGGCGTTCAGGGGTGCGACGAGTTTCACTGTCTCTCCTCGACGTATGAGGTGGTGCGGAGTGGCCGCGCGGGCAGCGCCAGCGCGAGGACGAACGCCACGGCGAGCAGCGGCGCCATGGCGGCGAACACCGGCGGCGCGGCCTCGGCGAACGCCTGGCGGACGCCTGGCGGCAGGTTCGACGGCGAGGTGCTGGAGATGCCCGACCGCAGCGTGATCAGGGCGCCCACGAGCGCGACCCCGGCCGAGGCCCCGATCTGGCGCAGGAACGTCACCGACGAGGTGGCGGTGCCCAGGTCGGCATACTCCACGGCGTTCTGGGCGGCCAGCACCATCACCTGCATGACGAGCCCGACCCCCAGCCCGGTCAGCGACATGGCGAGAACGAGCCCGGCCGTCGAGGCCGCGGTCAGCCCGATCAGCCCGAGCCCCACCGCCGCCAGGGCCGTGCCCGCGACGGGGTAGGGCTTGTACCTGCCGGTCCGGGTGATGAGCCGCCCCGACACGACGGTGGTCAGCAGCACCCCGCCCATCAGCGCGGTCACCAGCAGCCCGGCCTGGGTGGCGCTGGTGCCGTGGGCGATCTGCACGTACGCCGGCATGTACGTGACCGTCCCGAACAGCGCGAACCCGATGACCAGGCTGATCAGCACGGGCACCGCGAACGCCCGGTCCCTGAACAGCCGCAACGGCAGGATCGGATCCTTGGCGTACCGCGCGCTGACCAGCCACGCCACCACCCCGGCCGCCGCCAGCGCGAGGTAGGCGAGATTCCTGGTCTGCCCCACCATGACCACGCCCACCACGGCGACGGCCAGCGTGACGGCCCCCGCGACGTCGAGCGGCGCCCGCGACCGGGGTCGCGGCAGCTTGAGCGTGAGACTCAGCACGACCAGCGCCAGCAGTCCGAGTGGCGGGTAGATGGCGAAGATCCACCGCCAGCTCAGCCGGTCGATGAAGAACCCGCCGACCAGCGGCCCGCCCACGGCGGCCACGACGTACGCCGCCCCGATGAACCCGAGGTAACGCCCTCGGTCCCGGGGACTCACGATCTCCCCGATGATCGCCTGCGCCCCGATCATCAGCCCGCCACCGCCCACCCCCTGGATCGCGCGGAAGGCGATGAACTGCGGCATCGACGTGGCCAGCGCGCACAGCACGGCACCGGTCACGAAGACGACGATGGCGACCTGCATGGTGGGCTTGCGTCCGTACCGGTCGCCGAGCTTGCCGTAGACGGGCATGACGACGGTGGCGGCGACGAAGTAGGCGGTGACGACGGCGGGCATCTGCTCCAGCCCGCCGAGCCCACCGGCGACGGCGGGGAGCGCGGGGGCCATGATCGTCTGGTCGAGCGCGCCCAGCAACATCGCCAGTATCAGACCCGACAGCACGAAGCCCATGGCGCCGCTCCTTAGAGAACGAACCGTTCTCTAAGGAGCATAGGGTTCATTCCATAGAAACGCAACGTTCACTAACACAAGGGAGAGGCACGACGATCCTCGCCGTACCCCATTCCGCCCCGCCACCACACCCGACCCCCGCTCCGGCACATGTCCTGCCAGAGGGGACGGACGCGAGCGGCGACTGTGTGGCGGGATCCCTCTGGTCAGGCGGCACACCGGCCCCGCGCTGCGCCCGCACGGGTGTGGTGCGCGAGCCGGAGACGGCGGAAGGACGTGACCTCCCGTAGGCCCGCCCGGGAGAACCGCCACCACACACCCCCGGCACTTCGGCACAGGCCCTTCAGGGGAAGGCGGGTGCGAGGCAGGGAGAGCGCAAGGCGCGCGAGCCGCCAGGGCCCGCGAGGGAGTGAGGCGGAAGCATAGGGCGCAAGGCCGCAAAGCGTGAGCGCGCGAAGGGCGAGAGCCGCAAAGCGCAGGGGCGCGAAGCGCAAGGGCCGCAATGCGCAGGGGCCACACACCGCAGGGGTCGCGCAGCGCAAGAGCCGCGCAGCGCAAGAGCCGCGAAAGGAGAGGGCGCGGGAAGCGCGACTCCCGCCGCGGGAGTCGCGCGGTCGGGCGGCGTGTCCGAACGACGGGAGGCCCCGCTCCCCCAAGCCCTCGGCGAAGGTCCTTGCAGGGGAGCGGGAGGAGGCCCGTGATCAGACAGTTCGGGCGGAGGAGCGGGGACCGCTCACATCATCAGCGGGAAGCGCGGTTGACCGCGGAGATGATGGCCTTCAGGGAGGCCGTCGTGGTGTTGGCGTCGACGCCCACACCCCACAGCACCTTCCCGCCGATCTCGCACTCCAGGTAGGAGGCGGCCTTGGCGTCGCTGCCGGCGCTCATCGCGTGCTCCACGTAGTCGAGGACCCGCGCCTGGATGCCGACCCCGGCGATGGCGTCGATGAACGCCGAGATCGGGCCGTTCCCGGTGCCCGCGATCTCGCGGATCTCACCGTCGACGCGTACGTCGGCGCTGATGCGGTCCTTGTCGTCCACCGTGGACTCGTGGCGGTGGGCCATGAGGCTCAGGCGACCCCAGCGGTTGGCCGGGTTGGGCAGGTATTCGTCGCGGAAGATCTCGAACATGGCGGCCGGGCTGATCTCGCCGCCCTGCTCGTCGGTGCGGGCCTGGACGACCTTGGAGAACTCGATCTGCAGCCGGCGCGGCAGGTCGAGCTGGTGGTCGGCCTTCATGATGTACGAGACCCCGCCCTTGCCCGACTGGCTGTTGACCCGGATGACGGCCTCGTAGGTGCGGCCGATGTCCTTCGGGTCGATGGGCAGGTAGGGGACGGCCCAGGTGAACTCGTCGACCGGCACGCCGGCCGTGGCCGCGTCGCGCTCGAGGTGCTCGAAGCCCTTCTTGATGGCGTCCTGGTGGGAGCCGGAGAAGGCGGTGTAGACCAGCTCGCCGCCCCACGGGTGGCGCGGGTGCACGGGCAGCTGGTTGCAGTATTCGGTGACGCGGCGGATCTCGTCGATGTCACTGAAGTCGATCTCGGGGTCGACGCCCTGGGAGAACAGGTTCATCCCCAGCGTGACCAGGCAGACGTTGCCGGTGCGCTCGCCGTTGCCGAACAGGCAGCCCTCGATGCGGTCGGCGCCGGCCATGTAGCCCAGCTCGGCGGCGGCCACGGCGCTGCCGCGGTCGTTGTGCGGGTGCAGCGACAGGACGATCGAGTCGCGGTGCTTGAGGTTGCGGTGCATCCACTCGATCTGGTCGGCGTAGATGTTGGGGGTGGCCATCTCGACCGTGGCCGGCAGGTTGATGATGACCTTGCGGTCGGGGGTGGGCTGCCACACCTCGTTGACCGCGTCGCACACCTCGACCGCGTATTCCAGCTCGGTGCCGGTGAACGACTCCGGCGAATACTGGAAGTGGACGTCCACGTCGGTGGCGTCGGCGAGCTTCTTGACCAGCTTGGCGCCCTCGACCGCGATGGCGGTGATGCCCTCTTTCTCCTGGCCGAACACGACGCGGCGCTGGAGGGTGGAGGTCGAGTTGTACAGGTGCACGATGGCCTGCTTGGCGCCCTCGATCGACTCGAAGGTGCGCTCGATCAGCTCCGGCCTGGCCTGCGTCAGCACCTGGATGGCCACGTCGTCGGGGATCCGGCCCTCTTCGATGATCTGCCGGATGAAGTCGAAGTCGGTCTGCGAGGCGGCCGGGAAGCCCACCTCGATCTCCTTGTAGCCCATGCGTACCAGCAGCTCGAACATCTGGAGCTTGCGGTGGGAGTCCATCGGGTCGATCAGGGCCTGGTTGCCGTCGCGCAGGTCCACCGCGCACCAGCGGGGCGCCTTGGTGATGACCTGATCGGGCCAGGTGCGGTCGGTCAGCCGGATGGGTTCGAACGGCTGGTAACGATGGATCGGCATGCGGCTGGGCTGCTGGGCGGTCATGTCTGATGCTCCTCGTCGGTCTGCGGAAGAAAGCGGCCGACGCGCATGGCTCGCTCCGCGGCGAGGGAGCCGGCCTTAGAGGCCCCCGCCGCGGCAGCTAAGAAGGAGCCCGCGCAGCATGCCATGAACGCTACCAGACGCCTCGGGATGCACCGCCCCGGATCTCAGATCCTGAGAAACATCAGTCCGCGATCAGGACGCTGAGACAGGTCACGCAACCCTCGAGCCGCTCATACTCCGAAATGTCCACCTTTGTCACGATAAATCCGCGCTTTTCGAGCATGGCGGCGGTCTGCGGCGCCGACGCGGCCAGCAGGACGCGGTCGCCGCCCAGCGGCACCACGTGCGCCCCCGACTCCTCCTCCGGCACCAGCAGGCCGGGCAGGTCCACGCGGCGCGGGTCCCCGATGAGCGTCCCGTCGGGCAGCGCCGTCACCGCCGACTTCAGGTGCAGCACCCCGCTCATGTCCACGGGCACGACCCGGCGGTCGGGGAGCAGGGCGGTCAGCTGCGTGATCCCCTCGGCACTGGTGCGGGCGGACCTGCCCACGTACACGGTGGGGCCGGTCTGCAGCACGTCGCCGCCGTCCAGCGTGCCGGGCGGCGCGATCCTGACCGATCTCATGCCCAGCTCGCGTACGACCTCCGCCACCGACTCCACCTCGGGCCGCCGCTCCGGCGCGCCCGGCCTGGTCAGCACCGCCAGCCGCCTCGACACCACCACCGTGTCCTCGACGAACGGCGCGTCGGGCAGGTCGTCGGCGGGCGGCACGTACACGGGCCGCCACCCGGCGCCGGCCAGTGCCTGCACGTAGGCGTCGTGCTGTGCGGCGGCCCGTTCGCAGTCCACCGGCTCCCGCTCGATGTGGGTGACGATGCCCTCGGCGAGCCGCGGGCCGGGCTTCCTTACCAGCGCAATACCAGACATAGGGCGTGTTCTATCACGCAAGCATTAGAGTCTTGGGCATGCGGGACGACGAGATTCTCACCAGGATCAGTGCCCTGGTCACCGAGGAGCACGAGCTGCGCGACAGGCTCTCCGCCGGCCAGGTCACCTCCGACCAGGAGCACACGCGTATCAAGGAGCTGGAGACGGCCCTCGACCAGTGCTGGGATCTGCTCAGGCAGCGCCGGGCCAGGCGCAGCGCGGGCGCGGACCCCGACGGCGCCGCCGCGCGCCCCGTCGGCGAGGTGGAGAACTACCGCCAGTGAGCGTGCCGTAAATTCGCTGGCAGGCAGCGGCCCGCGTACGTTTTGCTGGGGCGTATGCGCATCCAGCCGATCGATCTCGATCACCCGGGCGACCTCATCGAGGGCCTGTACGACGCGTTCGTGACCGGGAGCGACGACGACCCGGGGCCCATGCTCTCCCTCCCCTGGTTCTCCTACCTGGTCAGGACGGGCGGTCCGGGCGAGCGGTCCGAGGCGTGGGTGACGACGGAGGGCGGGAAGGTGGCCGGCGGCTACGCGCTGACCCTGCCCCAGCACGACAACACGCACATGGGCTGGCTGTTCCCCCTCGTGGTGCGGCCCGAGCGGCGCGGCCGGGGCCTGGGCTCGGCGCTGTTCGCGCACGCCCTCGACCGGATGCGCGCCCATGGCCGGACGCTGCTCCTGACCGAGACGCCCGCCGCCGGCGTGGCCGCCCGCTTCGCCACCGCGCACGGGATGTCGGTCGCGCTCAAGGAGGCCCGCCGCACGCTCGACCTGCGTACGGCGGACTGGGCGGCCCTGGAGCGGATGCGGCCGGAGGCGGCCGGCTACCACCTGGAGCGCTGGGTCGGCCCGGCGGGCCCCGAACTGCTGCCCGACCTGTCCGCGCTGATGGGCGGTATGAACGACGCCCCGCGCGACGCGGACATCGAGGACATGAACTTCTCCGTCGACCGCCTGCGCATCCGCGAGGAGGCCATCCTGATCACCGGCCGCACCTGCTACACGGTGATCGCCCGGCGTACGTCCGACGGCGCCCCCGCCGGCTACACCCGCATCCTGCTCGACGCGGAGCGCTCCGACGGCTGGGGACACCAGGCGGACACGACCGTGCTGCGCGAGCACCGGGGCCACCGCCTGGGGCTGCTCCTCAAGGTCGACAACCTGCTCTGGCTGCGCGAGCGGGAGCCCCACCTCGACCGGATCATCACCTGGAACGCCACGTCCAACGCCCACATGCTCGCCATCAACGAGGCCATGGGCTTCGAGCTCTTCGACGAGTGGAGCGAGATGCGGCTGGAAGTGCAGGCGCCCCAGGCATAGAACGGCCGTCGCCCCCCGGGCTAACCTGACGTTCCATGACCTTGGAGGCGTTGAGAGACGGCGATCCGCGCGAGGTCGGGCCGTACACCCTGCTCGGGAGGCTGGGCGAGGGCGGCATGGGGGTCGTCTACCTGGGCCTGGACTCGTCCGAGACGCGGGTGGCGGTCAAGCTGATCCACGCCAGGCTGGACACCGATCCCGGCTTCCGGCGGCGCTTCGCCCGGGAGGTGGCCGCCGCCAAGCGGGTCGCCCGGTTCTGCACCGCGCCCGTGCTCGACGCCGACGTACGGGGGGACGTCGCGTACCTGGTCACCGAATACGTCGAGGGCCTCAGCCTGGGCGCTGCCGTGCGCGCCTCGGGCCCCTTGACGGGCTCGGCCCTCGACGGGCTGGCGGCCGCGATGGCGATGGCGCTGCGGGCCATCCACCAGGCCGGCGTCGTGCACCGCGACCTCAAGCCGTCGAACGTGCTGCTCTCGCAGGTGGGGCCCAAGGTCATCGACTTCGGGGTCGCGCAGCTCGCCGACGCCGAGATGAGCAGCGCGGTCCTGGGGACGCCGTCGTACATGTCGCCCGAGCAGGTGTCGGGCAACGACATCGGGCCGGCCTCGGACATCTTCTCCTGGGGCTGCACGGTCGCCTTCGCGGCCGGCGGGGCGCCGCCGTTCGGCACCGGGCCCGTGCCGAACGTCCTGTACCGCATCGTGAACGAGCCGCCGGACCTGCGCGGGCTGTCGGGGCCGTTACGCGACCTGGTGGCGTCGGCCCTGGCCAAGGAGCCGTCGGAGCGCCCGACGGCCCAGGACCTGATGGACCGCCTGAGCGCGGGCACCCCGCCTCTGCCCCCTGATCAATCCTCCGACGTCACCGGCACCGGGAACACGGGCCCCACCCACCCCGCGACGGCCGGGCGGCGCAGGCTCGTGGCCGCCGTCGCCGCCGTGGCGGTGGTGGCGGCCGGCATCTCGGCGGCCGTCGTCCTGCGTGGTGGCGGGAGCGGCACCGGCCTCCCCGCCACCACGGCGCGGGCCGGAGACGCCACCGGTGACGGCACCACGACGCCGCCCGCCACCCCGCAGAACCCGTTGAGGGCGCCCGAGCCGGTGACCTTCTACGCCCCGGAAGAACCGGGCGCCGCCCGCCAGGCGAACCTGTGGAAGGACGACCGCCCGGCAGACGCCGAGCTCATGCGCAAGCTGGCCCAGGTCCCCTTCGCCATCCGCCTCAACCAGCCGGAGGTCAGGGCCAAGGTGGACGGCACGATCACGGCGGCCGATCAGGCGGGCGGCGTTCCGGTCTTCCTGATCAGCTACCTGCCGGGCAACGAGTGCCACCCGACGACCGGGTCGGCCATGCCCGCCTACCAGGAGTGGATCGCGGGCATCGCCCGCCAGATAGGCCGGTCGAAATCGGTGATCATCCTGGAGCCGGGCAGCCTGGTCAGGATGCCCGGCACCGAGAAGTGCGCCATGCCGGGCTCGGCGGACCAGCGCTACAAGGACCTCCGCCAGGCCGTGCGGACGCTCAAGTCGAACCCCCGCACGGCCGTCTACCTGGACGGCAGCCAGGACTTCTGGCCCGGCACCGAGATCATGGCCGAGCGCCTGATCGGCGCCGGGATCGACAAGGCGGACGGGTTCTTCGTCAACACGGGCGGCTACCAGCGCACGGACAAGAGCGTCGAGTACGGCAAGGCCCTGTCCGCCTGCATCGGCATCCGGCTGAGCACGGGCGGAACGGCCTGCCCGCGGGACGCCGACGTGGACCCGGCGACCATGCCGCACTTCGTGGTGGACACCAGCAGGAACGGCCAGGGCTCCTGGGCCCCGGAGAAGCACTACGAGGACCCCCAGACGTGGTGCAACCCGCCGGGCAGGGGCGTGGGCGAGCGGCCGACCACCGAAACGGGCGAGGAGCTGGTGGACGCGTACCTGTGGATCGCCCGGCCGGGCACCTCCAACGGCCGGTGCCGGCGCGGCACGGACGGCCAGGAGGACCCCGAGCGCGGCGTGGTGTCCCCGCCGAGCGGCGAGTGGTGGGACGTGCTGGCGCTCGAACGCGCGAAGAATGCCAACCCGCCGTTGCGTTGAGGTTAAGCACGCGTAAGAACCTCATGTTAAGCGGACGTTAGATCTGACCCCTCCTCCCTTGTCCGAACATCCTTCTGGCGTAAGGCTCTGACCAGCCACTACTCCCCCCAAGAGCCCCCGGAGGTGCTTCGTGAGCAAGGCACGCGTGCCATGGAAGGCCGTGATCGGCGGTTCCGTCGGCAATCTGGTCGAGTGGTACGACTGGTTTGTCTACAGCAGTTTCGCCGTCTATTTCGCCGCCGCCTTCTTCCCCGAGGGCAATGACACGGCGAAGCTGCTCAACACCGCCGCCATCTTCGCCGTCGGCTTCTTCATGCGCCCGCTCGGCGGCTGGCTGCTCGGCCGCTACGCCGACAGGAAGGGCCGCAAGGCGGCGCTCACGCTCACCGTCACGCTGATGTCGGCCAGCGCCCTGCTGATCGCGATCGCGCCCACGTACGAGGCGGTCGGCTACTTCGGCGCCCTGGTGCTGGTCGTGGCGCGCCTGCTGCAGGGCCTGTCGGTCGGCGGCGAGTACGCCGCCAGCGCCACGTACCTCACCGAGGCCACCCCGCGCGGCCGCCGCGGCTTCGCCTCCAGCTTCCAGTACGTCTCCATGACCGCCGGCCAGCTCGTCGGCCTCGGCCTGCAGATCATCCTGCAGAACACGATGTCCAAGGAGGCCCTGAACTCCTACGGCTGGCGCATCCCGTTCGTGGTCGGCGCGGCGGCCGCGGCCGTCGTGTTCTACCTGCGCCGCAGCCTCCTGGAGACGGAGGCGTACGACGAGGAGGAGCGCGAGGACACGAGCGCCGGCCGCGGCACGATCGCGCAGCTGCTCACCCACAAGAGGGAGGCGCTGCTGGTCATCGCCCTGACGATGGGCGGCACGGTCGCGTACTACACCTACACCACCTACCTCACCAAATACCTGTCGAACACCGCCGGCCTGGCCAAGGAGACGGCCACGCTGGTGAGCTTCTGCGCGCTGTTCGTCTTCATGTGCCTGCAGCCGCTGGCGGGGGCGCTGTCGGACCGGATCGGGCGGCGGCCGTTGCTGATCACGTTCGGGATCGGGTCGATGATCGGGACGGTGCCGCTCATGACCGCGCTCGGCGGCGTCAGCGGGTTCGGCGGCGGGCTGGTGCTCTCGCTCGCCGGGCTGCTCATCATCACCGGCTACACCTCGATCAACGCCGTGGTGAAGGCCGAGCTCTTCCCCACGAACGTGCGTGCCCTCGGCGTGGCGCTCCCCTACGCGATCGCGAACGCCCTGTTCGGCGGCACCGCCGAGTATGTGGCGCTGTGGTTCAAGGACAGCGGCCTCGAATCCGGCTTCTTCTGGTACGTCTCGGGCTGCGCCGCGGTGTCCCTCGTCGTCTACCTCACCATGCGCGAGACCAGGGACGCCGCGCTCTCGCGGGCCGAGCAGGCCACGGCGGAATCGGTGCCCGCCCGCGTCTAACCTGGCGACATGCGGGTTCTCCTGGTCGAGGACGACGATCGGCTCGCCTCAGCGCTCACCACGGCCCTCGCCCGGCACGGCCACCAGATCACCCGGGCGGGGCTGGCCGTCGACGCCCTCCGGCTGGCGGGGGGCGTCGACTTCGTCCTGCTGGACCTGGGCCTGCCCGACATGGACGGGCTCGACGTGCTGCGCCGCCTGCGCCGGGTGTCGGCGGTGCCGCTGATCGTGGTCACCGCCCGTACCGAGGAGCGCGAGGTGCTCCGCGGCCTGCGGTCGGGGGCCGACGACTACCTGGTCAAGCCGTTCCGCACGGTCGAGCTGATGGCCCGCATGGAGGCGGTGGTGCGGCGCGGCACCCGGCCGCGCCCGCCGCGCGACGACGTGGTGAGCGTCGGCGACGTGCGCATCGACCTGGAGTCCAGGCAGGTCACCGTGGCCGGGGAGGCGGTGACGCTGACGCGGCGGGAGTTCGACCTGCTGGCGCTGCTGGCGCGCGAGCCGGGCGTGGTGCGCGGCAGGGAGGAGATCCTCGACGAGGTCTGGGGCGACCCGCTGCTGTCGGCGTCCCGGTCGCTGGACGTGCACGTGGCCAACCTGCGCTCGAAGACCGGCCGTCCCGGCCTGGTGGAGACGCTGCGCGGGACCGGCTACCGGCTGGGCTCGACGGCGTGAACTCCCGGCTGGTGGTCACGTTCACGACGCTGATCGTGGTCCTGGTCGCGGCGCTGGCGGTGCCGCTGGGCCTGGCCTACGCCTCCCACCGTACGAACCGGCTGCTCCTCGACCGCCGCGCCGACGCCACCCGCTTCGCGGAGTTGGCCGACCAGGCCGCGCGGGAGGGGGACCGCTCCGGGCTGCTGGCGGAGATCACGCGTTACGCCGACCTGTACGGCGCCGCCGTGCGCGTGCGCGACCGCGACGGCTCCCTCCTCCTCACCGCCGGCCGCTTCGAGGCCGACGACCGCGACGCGCTGCGCCTGGCGTTGTCCGGCCGCACGACCGAGGACCTGCCCACGATCAGCCCGTTCGGCCCGGCCACGGTGCTGCTCGCCGAGCCGGCCGGCCGGGACGCGCAGCTGTCCGGCGTGGTGCTGCTCCAGGCCCCGGCGGACCGCGCCCGGGTGGACGTGACGCTGGTGTGGGCGGCGCTGGCGCTGGGCGCGCTGGTCACGCTGGCCTACGCGGTGCTGGTGGCCAGGCGGCTGGCCCGCTGGATCCTGCGGCCGGTCACCGAGCTCGACCGCACTACGCAGGCCATCGCGCAGGGCCGGATGGACGCGCGGGCGCATCCCGGCGTGGGCCCCTCGGAGCTGCGGCGGCTGGAGGAGCGCTTCAACGCGATGGCGGACGCCGTCGCGGGCGCGATGGAGCGGCAGCGGGCGTTCGTGGCCGACGCCTCCCACGAGCTGCGCACCCCGCTCACGGTGCTCGGGCTGCGGATGGAGAACCTGGAGCCGCACCTGCGCGGCGAGGGCACGGCCGAGTACGAGGAGGCGATGGCGGAGCTGGACCGGCTGGCACTGCTGGTGGAGGACCTGCTGGCGCTCGCCAGGGTGGAGGCGGGCGCGGGGGTCGAGGGCAAGGAGATCGAGCTGGGGCCGCGGCTGGCGGCGTGGCGGGAGGTGTACGGGGCGAAGGGAGTGCGGCTGGTGACCGACATTTCCGAAACGTCGGTCGTTCCCGAGACGGCGGCCAGGATCGCCGACATAGCCCTCGACAACGCCCAGAAGTTCGTGCCCCCGGGCGGCACGGTGACCGTCACGCTGGCCGACCGGGTGCTGCGGGTGGCCGACGACGGGCCGGGGCTGGGCGAGGAGGAACGTGCGGAGGCGCTGGGCCGCTTCTGGCGATCCGGCGCCCACGCGAACGTCCCGGGCAGCGGCCTGGGCCTGGCCATCGCCGCCGAACTGGCCCGATCATGCGGCGCCACGCTGCGCCTGCTCCCCGCCGAACCGCACGGGCTCGTGGTGGAGCTCCGGCTGCCTCAGCCGTAGGCGGTGCGGTAGTAGCGGGCCGCGCCCGCGTGCAGCGGCACGACACCGGTGCCGATGGCATACCGCTCGTCCAGCCGCCCGCCGGGGGCCGACGGGGCCTGGAGGCGGTCACGGGCATGGAAGAGCGTCTCGGTGATCGTGTACGCCAGGTCGGCCGGGAGCGAGGTCCGGCACATCAGGTAGCTGGGAGTGCCGATGGTCGGCACGGGCCTGGTGCCCCCGTACGTGCCGGTGGGCACGGACGCGTCCTCGTACAAGGGGCCGAACACCCGCCGCAGCACCGGCACCAGCGGCTCCAGCGGCACGAGGCGGATGCCGCCGGCCTCGGCCAGCGCGGGCGTGGGCACGCCGCCCGACCAGAAGAACGCCTCGATCCGGCCACTCCGCAGGGCCGCGACGGAGGCGTCCAGCTCCAGCCGGGCGATCTCGGGCGGCCGCTCCAGCCCGGCCGCCGCCAGCACCCGGGTGGCGGTCACCGCCGTGCCCGACCCCTCGACGCCGATGGACACGGCCCGCCCGGCCAGCTGCCGCACCGTGGCGATCTCGGAGCCGGCGGCGACGACCAGGTGCACGTAGTTCATGTACATCCGGGCCAGGGCGGAGACGGGCTGGTGGCGTACGCGTACCGCGTCGTCGGCGCTGTCGGCCAGCGCGAACCCGGCGTCGGCGCGCCCGTCGGCCATCATCGTGAGGTTCTGCACGCTGGCCGCGGTCCGCAGCACCCGCACCCTCAGCCCACCACGCCGCAACTCCTCCGCCAGCCGGTCCCCGAACTGCCCGTACGGCCCGCCCGCCAGCCCCGTCGCCAGCCGCAGCTCCGGCAGCCCGCCGTCACCCGCCGAGCACCCACCGGCCAGCACGGCGAGCCCGAGGAAGGAGCGGCGCGATATGGACATGAATTAACGCTATCCGGTGGAACAGAATGGACAGCGTGACGACCGCACGCCTGCGCATCTCCCCAGAGCTGAGGATGTTCCTGCCCGTGAGCCGCCGCCAGGAGTGGCAGGAGGTGACCCCGGACGGCACCTCCACGCTCGGCCACCACGTCGAGTCGATCGGCGTCCCGCTGACGGAGGTCGGCCCCATGGTGGTGAACGGGCGGGGCGTGGCCCCGGCGTACCAGCTCGTGCCCGGCGACGTGGTCGAGGTGCACCCGGTCCCCCGGCCCCAGCAGCTGCCGGAGGAGCCGCGCTTCCTGCTCGACGTGCACCTGGGCACGCTGGCGCGGCGGCTGCGCCTGCTGGGCATCGACGCGGCCTACCACAACGACATGGACGACCCGGCGCTGGTGGTGCAGGCCAACGAGGAGCGGCGGGTGCTGCTCACCCAGGACCGCGGCCTGCTGCGCCGCCGCGCGCTGTGGCTGGGCGCGTACGTCCGCGGCTCCGCCCCCGCCGACCAGCTCCGCGACCTGCTCGAACGCTTCGCCCCGCCGCTGCGCCCGTGGACGCGCTGCACGGCCTGCAACGGCGAGCTGGTGCCCGTTCCGAAGGACGAGGTCGAGCCCCTGCTGGAGGCCGGCACCCGGCGCCACTACGACGCCTACGGCCGCTGCGCGAACTGCGGCCAGATCTACTGGCACGGCGCGCACAGCGACCACCTGGAGGAGATCGTCCGGACGGCCCGTGCCTGGACGACCGCCTAGACGGCCAGCAGGCGGCGGACGTCCTCGCGGTGCAGTTCCTCGGCCGTCCCCGTGCGTACGACGTGCCCGCCGTCGAGGATGACGAAGGTGTCCGCCAGCCGCAGCGCGATGTCCAGATACTGCTCCACCAGCAGCACGGCCAGCCCGGAGGCGTGCAGCCGCTCGATGGCCGCCTCGATCTCCAGGATGATCGACGGCTGGATGCCCTCGGTCGGCTCGTCGAGGATGAGCATCCTGGGCCTGGTCACCAGGGCGCGGGCCATGGCGAGCTGCTGCTGCTGGCCGCCCGACAGGTGCCCGGCGCTCCGCTTGAGCAGCGGCCTGAGCGCGGGGAAGACGTCCAGGGCCTCGTCGATGGCCGACCTGGGCTGCTTGGCGGCCTCCACGGTCACCAGCAGGTTGCCCATGACGGAGAGCTGGGGGAAGCACTGGTGGCCCTGGGGGACGTACCCCATGCCGAGGCGCACCCGCTCGTGCGGCTTGAGCCTGGTGACGTCGCGGCCGTCGAACGTCACCGTGCCCGCCGTGGCGGGCAGCACCCCCATGATCGTGTTGAGCAGCGTGGTCTTGCCGACCCCGTTGCGCCCCATGACGCACGCGAGTTGCCCGGGCTCGACCTCGAGCGAGACCCCGAACAGCACGCGGGCCCTCCCGTACCCCGACTCAAGGCCGGTTACCGACAGCATCGCTGGCCCTCCTCCCCAGATAGACCTCCTGCACGCGCGGGTCGGCGCTGACCTGATCCACCGACCCCTCGACGAGCACCTTGCCCTCGTGCAGCACGGTCACCTTCGAGGCGTGCCGCCGCAGGAACTCCATGTCGTGCTCCACCACGATCACCGTGTGGTCGTCGGCGATCTGGGTGAGCAGCTCGCCCGTGCGCTCGCGTTCGTCCTTGGACATGCCGGCCACCGGCTCGTCCAGGAGCAGCAGTCTGGGCCGCTGCGCCAGCAGCATCCCGATCTCCAGCCACTGGCGCTGGCCGTGCGAGAGAACGCCCGCTGAACGCTCGGCGAGCTCTTCGAGCCCGGTCCTGGCCAGGGCCTCCTCGACGGCGTCCGACACGCCCCGGCGCCGCCTGGCCAGCGACCACAGCGGCTTGCGGAAGCTGGCGGCCAGGTCCAGGTTCTCGAGCACGGTGAGCGCCTCGAACACGACCGACGTCTGGAAGGTGCGCCCGATGCCGAGCCGGACGATCTGGTGCTCCTTCCGGCCGACCAGGGAGTGCTCGCCGAACCGCACGCTGCCCGCAGCCGGCCTGGTCAGGCCGGTGATGACGTCGATGAGCGTGGTCTTCCCGGCCCCGTTGGGCCCGATGAGGAAGCGCAGCTCGCCCTCGGGCACGGTCAGGTCCACGCCGTCGAGCGCGCGGAAGCCGTCGAACACCACTTGTACGTCACGTAGTTCGAGCACGCCGCAACCTCCCCAGGATGCCGGCGATCCCCTTCGGGGCCAGCGTCATGACCAGGATGAACAGGGCCCCCTGCAGGTAGAGCCACCCGTCGGCGAACTGCTCGCTGAACGCCGTCTTGGCGTACCCCATGGCCACGGCCCCCAGCACGGCCCCGGCCAGCACGTGCCGCCCGCCCACGGCCACCGCGACGACGAGCTCCAGCGAGGGCACGACGCCGAGCAGCGCGGGCGAGATGATGCCGACGACCGGCACGAACAGGGCTCCGGCCAGCCCGGCCATGCCCGCCGAGGCGGCGAAGGTGACGGTCTTGACCAGGGCCGGGTCGTAGCCGAGGAAGCGCACCCGGTCCTCCCCGTCGCGCACGGCGACGAGCAGGCGGCCGTACCGGCTGTTCACGAGCTGCCGGGTGGCCAGGTAGAGCACCCCGAGCACGCTCGCCACCACCAGGTAGAGCCCGCGCTGCGTGGAGTCCTCGGCGAGGTCCTGCCCGAACAGCTCGAAGAAGTTGGTCATGCCGTTGGTGCCGCCGGTCAGCCCCTGCTGGCCGACGAGCAGGATGACCATGGCGGCGGCCAGCGCCTGGGTGAGGATCGCGAAGTACGCCCCCCGCACCCGCTGCCGGAACACCAGCGTGCCCAGGATCAGCGCGAGCGCCACAGGCCCGAGCACCGCCATGCCGAGCGCGAAGACCGGGTTCGCGAACGGCACCCACAGGGCGGGCAGCTCCTCCACCCCGCTCCACACCATGAAGTCGGGCAGCCCGCCCCCGTCGGCGTATCCGGCCTCGGTGAGCTTGAGGTACATGGCCATGGCGTAGCCGCCGAGCCCGAAGAACACGCCCTGGCCGAGCGCGAGCATGCCGCCCTGCCCCCAGGCCAGCCCGATCCCGAGCGCGACGATCGCGTAGCACAGGTACTTGGCCAGCAGCCCCAGCCGGAACGGCTCCAGCAGCAGCGGCGCGGCCACCAGCGCGATCACGGCGATGGTCGCGAAGGGCAGATGTCGCTTGATCATGTGAGCACCCTCGACCTCAGCACGAACATGCCCTGCGGCCGTATCTGCAGGAAGGCGATGATCACGGCGAACACGATCGCCTTGGCCAGCGACGCGTCCGACCAGAACTCGGCGTAGGAGTTCAGCAGGCCGAGGCCGATGGCCGCGAGCACCGCCCCGCGCAGCTGCCCGAGCCCGCCGGCCACGACGACCAGGAACGCGTCCACGATGTAGTACGTCCCGAGCGCGGGCCCGACGGGCCCGATGAGCGTCAGTGCCACCCCGGCCACGCCCGCCAGCCCCGACCCGATGAAGAACGTCAGCATGTCCACCCGGCCGGTGTCGATCCCGCTGGTGGCGGCGAGCTGCCGGTTCTGCACCACGGCCTGGGTCCGGCGGCCGAGCCCGGTACGCGTGAGGTAGACCCAGACCGCCACCACGCCGGCCACCGCGAGCCCCATGATGAACATCCGGTTGTAGGGCAGGATGCCCACCCCTCCCGACAGCCAGGAGGGAGCGGTCACCTGCACGTTCGGGGCGCCGAACAGGTCGCGGGCGAGCTGCTGCAGCACCAGGCTGACGCCCCAGGTGAGCAGCAGCGTGTCCAGCGGCCGGCCGTAGAAGTGCCTGATCGCGGCCCGCTCCAGGACGAGCCCCATGACCCCGGCGACCAGGAACGCCACCGGCAGGGCCAGCACCAGGTCCTGCACCAGGAACGCGGTGTAGGCCCCCGCCATGATGAACTCGCCGTGCGCCATGTTGATCACGCCCATCTGCCCGAACGTGAACGTCAGGCCGAGCGCGATGAGCAGCAGCACCGCCCCGATCGACAGCCCGATGGGGAGCTGGTTGACGAAGGCCGACATCACTGCCCCGCGGACAGGCTGGTCGCCCAGGGATAGCCCTTGAGGTACGGGTCCGGCTTGATCGGTTTGCCGGAGTCCCAGACCTGCTTGATCAGGCCGTCCGGCTGGATGATGCCGATGCGGGCGGTCTTGTACATGTGCTGGTTCTCGCCGTCGATGGTGACCAGGCCCTCGGGGCGTTCGAGCGCGATGCCCGGCGCGGCCTTCTTGACCGCCTCGACCTCGGTCGTGCCCGCCTTCTTGACCGCCTCGGCCCACAGGTAGACGGCGTTGTAGCCGGCCTCCATGGGGTCGCTGGTGACCTTGTTCTGCCCGTACTTGGCCTTGTACGCCTTGACGAAGGCCTCGTTGGCCGGGGTCTCGGTGGTCTGGTAGTAGTTCCAGGCGACGGGGTGGCCCACGATGTTGTCCACGCCGATGCCGGTGACCTCCTCCTCGGCGATGCTCACCGACAGGACGGGCATGCTCTCGGCCGTGGCTCCCGCGCTCTTGAGCTGCTTGAAGAAGGCGACGTTGCTGTCGCCGTTCAGGGTGTTGAAGACGGCGTCCGGCTTGGCCTGGACGACCTTGTTGACCAGCGTGGAGTATTCGGTGTGGCCCAGCGGCGTGTACTCCTCGCCGAGGATCTCCATCCCGTTCGCCGCCGCGTACGCCTTGATGATCTTGTTCGCGGTCCGCGGGAAGACGTAGTCGCTGCCGACCAGGAACACCTTCTTCTTGCCCTGCTCCTTCAGGTAGTCCAGGCCCGGGATGATCTGCTGGTTGGTGGTGGCGCCGGTGTAGAAGATGTACGGCGAGCTCTCCAGCCCCTCGTACTGCACCGGATACCACAGCAGCGCCTTGTACCGTTCGAAGACCGGCAGCATCGCCTTCCTGCTGGCCGAGGTCCACCCGCCGAAGACGGTGGCGACCTTGTCCTGCCGGATGAGCTTGGTGGCCTTCTCCGCGAACGTGGGCCAGTCGGACGCGCCGTCCTCCACGACGGGGACGAGCTTCTTGCCGAGCACGCCGCCGGCCTTGTTGATCTCGTCGATCGCGAGGAGCTCGGCGTCGCGCACGGTGACCTCGCTGATGGCCATCGTGCCGCTGAGGGAGTGCAGGAGGCCGACCTTGATCTCGTTGGACTCGGCGGCGGGTTCGGCGCCGGATCCGCAGGCCGCGAGGGCTAAGACGAGGAGCGCGGAGACAATCGGGCTGGAGATGCGCACAGCCGTTCCTTCCTGCCGACCAGTTCTGCGAGAAAGGTGACTCCGCGACATTTCGCTGGAAGATCCCGTACGTTAATTGGCTATTGCCAAACGTTCACAAATGCACAAAACCCGTCATGTCGTTATTCACCAAGTGGCGAAACCAACACGACATCCCCCGGCAACAGCGAGGAAACGGCCGGTTCCTATGGTCCGGCCATGCGGCTTACCTCACACGAGCAGGAGCGGCTGCTCATCCACGTCGCCGCCGGGGTGGCGCGCGAGCGCCAGTCCCGGGGCCTTCGGCTCAACCACCCCGAGGCTACCGCCATCATCGCGTCGTTCCTCATGGAGGGCGCCAGGGACGGTCGCACGGTGGCCGACCTGATGGAGGCCGGGCGCTCGGTGCTCGGCCGGGCCGACGTCATGGAGGGCGTGCCGGAGATGCTGGACAGCGTGCAGATCGAGGCCACCTTCCCCGACGGCACGAAGCTGGTCACCGTGCACAGGCCGATCCCGTGATCCCCGGCGAATACGTGCACCCCGAGGGGACGATCGCGCTCAACCCCGGGCGCGAGCGGGTGACGGTGCGGGTGGTCAACACCGCCGACCGGCCGGTGCAGGTGGGCTCGCACTACCACTTCGCCGCGGCCAACCCGGGGCTGGAGTTCGACCGGAAGGCGGCCTGGGGGATGCGGCTCGACGTACCCGCCGGCACGGCCGTCAGGTTCGAGCCGGGCGTCGAGCGCGACGTGACTCTGGTGCCGCTGGCCGGCCACCGGGTGGTGCCGGGCCTGCGGCCCGAGTGGGCGGGGCCGCTCGATGACTGACGGAGCTCGCATCTCGCGCGCCCGCTACGCGGCGCTCTACGGGCCCACGACCGGCGACCGGATCCGCCTGGCCGACACCGACCTGTTCGTGGAGGTCACCGAGGACCTGTCCATGGGCCCGGCCGGGCCCGGCGACGAGGCCGTCTTCGGCGGCGGCAAGGTCATCCGCGAGTCCATGGGCCAGGCCAGGACCACCCGGGCCGAGGGCGCGGCCGACCTGGTCATCACCGGCGCGGTGATCCTCGACCACTGGGGCGTGGTGAAGGCCGACGTCGGCATCCGCGACGGCCGCATCTTTGCCATCGGCAAGGCGGGCAACCCCGACACGATGGACGGCGTGGACCTGGTCATCGGGCCGTCCACGGAGGTGCTCGCGGGCAACGGCAAGATCCTCACCGCCGGGGCCGTCGACTCGCACGTGCACCTGATCTGCCCGCAGCTCCTCGACGAGGCGATCGGGTCCGGTGTCACCACGATCGTCGGGGGCGGCACCGGACCGGTCGAGGGCACCAAGGCCACCACCGTCACCGGGACCTGGTATCTGGCCCGGATGCTGGAGTCG
Organism: Nonomuraea sp. NPDC049709; assembly: GCF_040674815.1. NCBI lineage: Bacteria > Bacillati > Actinomycetota > Actinomycetes > Streptosporangiales > Streptosporangiaceae > Nonomuraea > Nonomuraea sp. NPDC049709. Next base: position 46,901 of record NZ_JBFANM010000031.1, on the reverse strand, counting down.
CTCGACTCCTACCCGCTGAACTTCGCGCTGCTCGGCAAGGGCAACACCGTGAGCACCGACGGCCTGCTCGAACAGCTCAGGGCCGGGGCCTCCGGCTTCAAGCTGCACGAGGACTGGGGCACCACGCCGGCCGCCATCGACGCCTGCCTGAGCGTGGCCGACGCCTCCGGCGTGCAGGTCACGATCCACACCGACACGCTGAACGAGGCCGGCTTCGTCGAATCGACCCTCAAGGCCATCGGCGACCGGATGATCCACGCGTACCACACCGAAGGGGCGGGCGGCGGGCACGCGCCCGACATCATCCGCGTGGCGGCCTACCCCAACGTGCTCCCCTCCTCCACCAATCCCACGAGGCCGCACACCGTCAACACGCTCGACGAGCACCTCGACATGCTGATGGTCTGCCACCACCTCAACCCGTCGATCCCCGAGGACCTGGCCTTCGCCGAGTCGCGCATCCGGCCGACGACGATGGCCGCCGAGGACGTGCTGCACGACATGGGGGCGATCTCGATGATCGGCTCCGACTCGCAGGCCATGGGCCGGATCGGCGAGACGATCATCCGTACGTGGCAGACGGCGCACGTCATGAAGGCCCGCCGCGGCTCGCTCGGCGACGTGGCGGCGGGCCCGGCCGACAACCTCCGCGCCCGCCGCTACATCGCCAAATACACGATCTGCCCGGCCATCGCCCACGGCCTGGACGCCGAGGTCGGCTCCGTCGAGCGCGGCAAGCTCGCCGACCTCGTCCTGTGGGACCCGGCCTTCTTCGGGGTCAAGCCCGACCTGGTGCTCAAGGGCGGCGTGGTGGCCTGGGCCCAGATGGGCGACGCCAACGCCTCGATCCCGACGCCGCAGCCGGTGCTGCCCCGGCCCATGTTCGGCGCCTCGCCGGTCACGGCCGCGGCCACCTCGCTGCACTTCGTCTCGCCCCTCGCCCTGGAGGCGGGGATCGCGGACCGGCTGGCGGTCCGGCGTCGCCTGGCGCCGGTCGAGGACGTACGGCGGAGGGGGAAGTCGTCGATGCCGCTCAACGACGCGCTGCCGCGGATCGAGGTGTCGCCCGACACCTTCGAGGTCCGGGTCGACGGCACCCTCATCGAACCGGCCCCCGCCACCACCCTGCCCATGGCCCAGCGGTACTTCCTGTTCTGATGCATCCCGCCCTGCTCCTCCTCACCGACTCCCGCCTCCCGGCCGGCGGGCACGCCCACTCGGGCGGCACGGAACGCGCCATCGTCTCGGGGGCGGTGCACGACGTGCCGTCCCTGGCGTCGTTCCTGCGCGGCCGCCTGCACACCGCGGGCGCGGTCACCGCGGCCCTGACCGCGGCGGCCTGCGCCGAGGCCGCTCAGAACGCCACGTCCGCCGGCTGGACGGCGCTGGACGCCGAGGTGGACGCCAGGACCGCCGCCCCCGCGCAGCGGGACGCCTCCCGCACGCAGGGCAGGCTGCTGCTCCGGGTCGCCCGCCGGGTGTGGCCGTCACCGGTGCTGCACGAACTGGCCCGGGCCACGCCGAGCCCTCATCATCCGATCGCCCTCGGCGCCGCCGCACACGCCGCCGGGGCCACGCCGGAGGAGGCGGCGCTGGCGGCGGCGTACCACGCGGTCAGCGGGCCGGCCACGGCGGCGGTCCGGCTCCTGGGCCTCGACCCGGTGGCCGTGCACGCCCTGCTGGCCGGTCTCAGCTCCGACCTCACCGCCGTCGCCGCGCAGTCCTGCCTGGCCCTGACCACTCCGGGTCCCCGCTGGGAGACCCTGCCCGCGTACTCAGCCCCCGCGCTGGACCTTCTCGCCGAGCAACACGCTCAGGCCGAGGTCCGGCTCTTCGTCTCCTGAGGAAGGAACCCTGCATGGGAGCCAATCACGACGACCACCACCACACCCCCGACGGCCGCGGCCGGGCGCTGCGCCTGGGCGTGGGCGGCCCGGTGGGCAGCGGCAAGACGGCCCTGGTGGCCGCCCTGTGCCGGGCCCTGGGCCCGACGCTGTCCCTGGGCGTGGTGACGAACGACATCTACACCACCGAGGACGCCGACTTCCTGCGCCGGGCGGGCGTGCTCGACCAGGAGCGCATCCTGGCCGTCGAGACCGGCTGCTGCCCGCACACCGCCATCCGCGACGACATCGCCGCGAACCTCGACGCCGTGGAGACCCTGGAATACCGCTTCGGCCCGCTGGACCTGGTGATCGTGGAGAGCGGCGGCGACAACCTCACGGCCACGTTCAGCCGGGGGCTGGCCGACCGGCAGATCTTCGTGCTGGACGTGTCGGGCGGCGACAAGGTGCCGCGCAAGGGCGGCCCCGGCGTGACGACGGCTGACCTGCTGGTCGTCAACAAGACCGACCTGGCCCCGATGGTGGGCGCCGACCTGGGCGTGATGGCGCGCGACGCGGCGGCCGTACGCGGTGAGCGGCCGGTGCTGTTCACCTCGATCCGGCAGGACCCCACCGCCGGCACGGTCGCCACCTGGGTCTCCGAACAGGTGCACGCCTGGTCCCACAGCCACGCGGCCCCCGTCTCGTAATGCCCCGCGCCATGAGCGCGAGCGCCGCCGTGGCGACCGCGCGGGGGGACGACGGCCGTACCGTGGTCAGCCGCCTGGCCTCGGCGCCGCCGCTGACGCTGCGCCAGACGGGCCCGTCCACCGTGCACCTGGTCTCCACCGCGGCGGGCCCGCTCGGCGGCGACCGGCTGGCCCTGGACCTGTACGTCGCGCCCCGCACCACGCTGGAGCTGAGCTCGGTCGCGGCCACGCTGGTCCTGCCCGGCGAGGGCGAGTCCGAGCTGCTGGTCACCGCCCGCGTGGGCGCCGGCGCCACGCTGCGCTTCGCCCCGGAGCCGACGGTGCTCGCCGCCGGCAGCCGGCACCGCCTCCTGGTACGCCTCGCGCTGGAGGCGGACGCGTACGTGCTCTGGCGGGAGGAGATCGTCTTCGGCCGCCACGGCGAGGCGCCGGGCCGCTGTCACGCCCGCTTCGACGCCACCCGCGACGGCCTGCCGCTGCTCAGGCAGGAGTTCACGGTCGGCGACCCGGACCTCGACCCCTCCCCCGCCGTGTACGGCTCCGCCCGCTGCGTCGGCACCACGTTCCTGACGGCCGCCGCGAAGGAGCCGGCCGTGGCCGAGGGCGTCGCGGTGCTCCCGCTGGCCGGCCCCGGCACGCTGGTGTCCGCCCTGGCGGACGACGCGGTGCGGTTGCGCTCCAGGCTGGAGTGGGGCGAGCGCACGGCTGTGGCGGGCGAGCCGCCGGACCCGGCCGCGCCCTGGTGACGACTCCGTTGCGTACGGTGGTGAGCGGCGCGAGCCGGGCTTACAGTGATCGTGTGGCCGACGACCTCAAGCCCACGCCCGCCCGACCGAGAGTCCGCCGCGGTTACCCGCTGGCCGTGATGGCCGCCGGAGCGCTCCTGGTGTTCTGCGCGGTCCTGCCCTGGGCCGGCCTGCAGGCCACGAGCAGCCTCATCGGCGGCGGGGTGGCCAGCGATGTGCGCGGCATCGACGACACCTTCGGCGTCTACACCCTGCTGGCCGGGCTGGTGGCGCTGGGCTGCGGCCTGGTGGGCACGCTCGCCCACCCGAGGCTCGCCGCGCTGGCCGTCGTGCCCGGCGGGGTGGCCCTGCTGGTGCTGGTGCTGTTCGTGACCGACGGCAGCGGCCTGCAGGACCGGATCTCCATCGACCTCGGCGAGCTGCTGTCGATCGAGCCGGTGATCAGGTTCGGCTGGTTCGGCGCGCTGGGCTGCGCGGTGGCGGTGGTCCTGCTGTCGCTCCTGGCGCTCTTCCGCCGCCCGTGACGCGGATCAGTCGTAGAAGCCCAGCCGGCGCAGCTGCTTGGGATCGCGCTGCCAGTCCTTGGCCACGCTGATGCGCAGGTCAAGATAAACCCGCGTGCCCATCAGCGCCTCGATCTGCTTGCGGGCCCTGGTGCCCACGTCGCGCAGCCGCTCGCCCTTGTGCCCGATGACGATGGCCTTCTGCGAGGGCCGCTCCACGAACAGGTGGGCGTAGATGTCCAGCAGGTCATCGCGCCCCTCGCGGGGCACCATCTCGTCGACGACCACGGCGATCGAGTGGGGCAGCTCGTCGCGGACGCCCTCCAGCGCCGCCTCCCTGATCAGCTCACCCACCAGCACCTGCTCGGGCTCGTCGGTGAGCCGGCCGCCCTCGTAGAGAGGCGGCGACTCCGGCAGGTGCTCGATCAGCACGTCCGCCAGCACGTCGAGCTGCTCGCCCGACTGCGCCGACACTGGCACGATCGCGGCGAACTCCGCCACCTGCGACACCGCCACCAGCTGCTCGGCGATCTGATCCCGGCTCGCCAGGTCGCACTTGGTCACCACCGCGATCACGGGCGTCTTCTTCACCGCGGACAGCTTGTCGGCGATGAACCGGTCACCCTTGCCGATGGGCTCGTTGGCCGGCACGCAGAAGCCGATCGCGTCCACCTCGGTCAGCGTGGACAGCACCAGGCTGTCGAGCCGCTCGCCCAGCAGCGTGCGCGGACGGTGCAGGCCCGGCGTGTCGACGATGATGAGCTGCGCGTCGGGGCGGTGCACGATGCCCCTGATGACACGCCTGGTCGTCTGCGGCTTGGACGAGGTGATCGCCACTTTCGTGCCGACCAGGGCGTTCATCAGCGTGGACTTGCCGACGTTCGGCCTCCCCACGAAGCAGGCGAATCCGGCGCGATGGTTGTCTGGCGAAGTCACGTACTGCATTCTGTCCCATCAGCGGGCGTGTTCACGCCACCAGGCGAACGCCTGGGGCGCCACGCCGGGCGTCCACGGGGTCGTGTCGTAGCCGGGCAGCTCCTGCTCCGACAACCACCGGAAGTCGTTGATCTCCACGCCGTCGGGCTCGGGCCCGGCCGAACCGGGGGCCAGCGCGCAGGCGTAGGCCGCGATCACGTAGCCGACCTGGTGACCGTTGGGGTAGACGGTGCGGAACTCGGGGCCGCCGTAGACCCCGATCAGGCCCCGCACCTCCACCTCGATGCCGAGCTCCTCGCGCAGCTCCCTGACCACCGCCGCCTCGGGCCGCTCGTCCGGGTCCACGCCGCCGCCGGGCGCCGCCCAGAGCCCCACGTCGCCGTGCCGGGCCAGCAACAGCCGGCCGGCCTCGTCGAACACGAACCCGGACACCGACGGCAGCATGAGCAGCTCGGACCCGACGATTTCCCGCAGTCTCGCCAGGAACGGCGACATCGGCACGTCAGCCCCGCAGCGTTCCGTCGGGACCGGCCACGAGCAGCGACTTGACGCCCAGCTCGGCGGCCACCGCCTCGTCGGCGGGGCTCGGCGCCCCCTCGCTCACCAGCGCCACGGCCTCCAGGGACCGCGCGCCGCCGGAGATCGCCATGGCCACCGCCACCTGCACCGCGGACAGGGTGAGCGCGCTCAGCGCCACGTTCGTCGCCGAGTAGGTGCGGCCGGTCTCATCCCGCACGGCCGCGCCTTCCGCCGAGCCGTTGCGCGCCCGAGCGGCCCGGGCCAGCGTGATGATCTTGCTGTCTTCAGGATCGAGAGTCACGGGCTCTAGGTTAGGCGCTGACCATGGAAATGGCCGCCTCGACCACCTCGTCGGTACGAGCGGCGTCCACGTCATTCATGCCCGTGTGCACGACGGACACCAGCGTGTCGCCCACGCGCGACAGCACGACGTCCATCGCGTACGGGTAGCCGTGCAGCCGCCCGCGCAGCCGCGCGCCCACGGACTCGTCCCCCGAGTTCCGTACCTCGAGCTCCTGCAGCCGCAGGTAGGTGCCGCTGGAGGTGCGTACGACGCGGCACGACCCCATGGCCCTGGCCAGGTCGTCGAGGTGTCCCGCGGCCCGCTCGTTCGCGTATCGGGCCAGTCCCACCCCGGCCTGCTCCCCAAGCCCGTCGCCGTGGTAGCTGACGGCCGCCTGCGCGGTCAGCGCCTGCCCCGGTGCCCGCCCCCCGGCCGGCTCCAGCAGGGCCCGGCAGTTCCGGTCCGCCTGCCCGAACGGCATCCGCCACGCCTGCTCCGGCCTGGCCGTGAAGCCGTCCGGCAGGCGCGGCTCCTTGCTGAGCACCTCGCGCAACTGTGCCATGGCCTGCGCGTCGATGAAGCTCTCCGCTCCCCCGCCGCCGCATCCCGCCAGGACGCCGGCCAGCAACGCGCAGGCTATGATCCCCGGTTTGCGTTTCATGATCCCCCCTGTGATCGCAGCCTGCCCCACAGACGAATGCGGCAATCCACCGGAGTGTCCACCAACACGCAAAAAGGGTGCTCCCGCCCGGTTTCCGGACGAGAACACCCTTTACGCCGAGCAGCGTCACAGCCGGCTAGCAGCCGAGACGCTGTCGTCCCCCCAGAAACATCCTCCGGCCGCGAACCCCACCCGGCGTTCGGATGCTTCTCTCGTGACACCCACCGCACTGGATGTCGTGGTTAGAGATTGCCGGACCCGGCTTGCAGAAGACTTGTAGAACGCTTGCGGCTTCCGTCCGCCTTTATCCACATCCGGGATTTGCTGGTGACTAGTCGCGTTCGGCGGCGGCCGGGACGACCTCGTCCTCCGGCGGCGTGACCCGCCGCACCACGACCGTGCTGATCCGGTTGCGGCGGCCGGCCAGGCTCTCCGCCGTCAGCGAGAGCCCGGCCACCTCCGCCTGCGACCCGGCGATCGGCACCCGCCCGAGCGCGTGGGCCAGCAGCCCGCCCACCGTCTCCACGTCCTCGACCTCGATCTCCGTGTCGAACAGCTCGCCGAGCTCGTCCACCGGCATGCGGGCCGTCACCCGCAGCCCGCCGCCCGGCACGGGCTCCACGCGGGGCGCCTCCTGGTCGTACTCGTCGGTGATCTCCCCGACGATCTCCTCCAGGACGTCCTCGATCGTCACCAGGCCGGCCGTGCCGCCGTATTCGTCGATCACGATGGCGATGTGGATCTGCCTGGCCTGCATCTCCCGCATGAGCTGGTCGATGGGCTTGCTCTCCGGCACGTAGGCGGCCGAACGCATGATCGTGTCGACCGGCTCCTTGCCCCCGCCCTCGCCGGACTCGTGGATCTTGCGGGCGATGTCCTTGAGGTAGGCGATGCCGACGACGTCGTCCTCGTTCTCGCCCACGACCGGGATGCGGGAGAAGCCACTGCGCAGCGCCAGCGACAGGGCCTGGCTGATCGTCTTCGTGCGCTCGATGTAGACCATGTCGGTGCGCGGCACCATGACCTCGCGCACCAGCGTGTCGCCCAGCTCGAAGACCGAGTGGATCATCTCGCGCTCGTCGGGCTCGATCACCCGGCGCTCCTCGGCCAGGTCCACCAGGTCGCGCAGCTCGGCCTCCGAGGTGAACGGGCCGTCGCGGAAACCCTTGCCCGGCGTCAGCGCGTTGCCGAGCAGGATGAGGAGCTTGGGCAGGGGGCCGAAGATGCGGGTCAGGCCGTACACGATGGGGGCGCTGGCCAGCGCGACCGGCTCCGCGTGCTGGCGGCCCAGCGTGCGTGGCATGACCCCGACCACCACGTAGCTGATCAGGATCATCACGACCGCGGCCCAGACGTAGGCCCAGCCCTGGTCGTGCAGGAGGTCGATGAACAGCAGGGTCGCGATCACCGTGGCGACCAGCTCGCAGCTCAGCCGCAGCAGCAGGAGCAGGTTGAGATAGCGCGGCGGGTCGGTCACGATCGCCTGCAGCCGCGCCGCCCCCCGCCTGGCCTCACGCGTGTATTCCTCGGCACGCACCCGGGAGATGCGCGTCAGCGCCGTCTCCGCGCTGGCGATCAGGCCACCGATGACCACCAGGGCGACGACGGACAGCAACCAGGCGTTCACCGCGGGTTGCGCACCTCCTGCCACGACTCGAGGAGCCGGGACTGCAGTCCGAACATCTCCTTGTGCTCCTCCGGCTCGGCGTGGTCGTAGCCGAGCAGGTGGAGGATGCCGTGGGTGCACAGCAGCTCGAGCTCGTCGGCGGTGCTGTGGCCGGCCTCCTCGGCCTGCCTGGCGGCCACCTGCGGGCAGAGCACGACGTCACCCAGCAGCGCCGGGTCGGCGGGGCCGTCGGACTCCCCCCGCGCGCCGCCGCCGGGACGCAGCTCGTCCATCGGGAACGCCAGCACGTCCGTGGGACCGGGCTCGCCCATCCACTTCTCGTGCAGCTCGGCCATGGCGTCCTCGTCGACCACCACGATGGACAGCTCGGCGAGCGGGTTGATGCCCATCTCGCCGAGCACGTGAGCGGCCAGGGCGGCGATGCTCTCCTCGTCGACGCCGACGCCGGACTCGTTGTTGATCTCGATGCTCACGGTCGCCGCTTCCCCCGCTGCTGGATGGCCTTCGGCTCCTGGGCCTCCCGCGAGGCGTCGTAGCGGCCGTAGGCGTCGACGATGTCGCTGACCAGCTTGTGCCGGACCACGTCGGCGCTGGACAGGCGGGCGAAGTGGATGTCGGGGATGCCGTCGAGGATGTCCTGCACCACCCGCAGGCCGCTGACCGTGCCCGAGGGCAGGTCGACCTGCGTCACGTCACCGGTCACCACGATCTTGGAGTTGAAGCCGAGCCTGGTCAGGAACATCTTCATCTGCTCGGCCGAGGAGTTTTGCGCCTCGTCGAGGATGATGAAGGCGTCGTTGAGGGTGTTGTGGGTCAGGAGGAAGTCCTCGGTGACGTACAGCGAGTCCTCCGCCGCCACCTGGATGCACACGCACTCCGCGGTACCACGTGGTTCGATGCGGTCCACGAAGCGCATCGGGCGACCGCCTCCGGACGCGTTGTAGGCCTCGGCCTTCCGCGACAGCCGGAAAGGCTCGATGCCTTCCGGAAGCCGGATGTCCAGGATGTACGCGTCGTGTCGGTGGCGGATCTGCCTGCCCCGCGCCGACCCGGGCGTGCGTCCTGTCGCCGGACGCGTGCGCCAGTAGGCCACGCCTCCGAGGGACTGGACGAGGAAGACCACGTCCTCGCGAAGCCGCGGCGAGACGGTGCTGAACTGGATCCGGCACGTGCGCCCCTGCTGGGTGACAGGCCCCCCGTCAGCGTCGAGCAGTCCCTGCAGGACCGCCATCCTCGTCTCAGCCGTGTTGCGCAGATAGACCTCGGGCACGAACTTCGTGTTCGACTTGCAGCCCGACAGGCGCAGGCGCCGCATGACGTCGATGATCGGATTGGCGATCGTCATGCTTTCCCCGGGCTGCCTCACCCGGTTGAGCACGTAGTCCGGCCCGCCCTTCCACCGCGCCCGCACGCCGGGAAGGGCATGCTCGAGCGCCATGACCAGCTCCGGGTCTTCCGTCGCGAAACTCGGGGTGGTCGTCCCGGTGACACACCCGTCTCCCAGGAGCAGGCCGAGCGCGTACGGATCCATGGGAACCTCGCGCTCGGGAAAGCAGACCGGCGCGCTCAGCAGCGGCAGCTCCCACTTGTGGTAGTGAGAGGACCGCAGGTCGCCGATCAGCTCCTTGGTCTCCAACACCCGCCACGGCTTCTCGCGTCTGGCGTCGTCACGGGTGCGGACAGTCCAGAGGTGGTCTTCGGAGGCGAGCACCGAAGCACCGTCCTGGCTGTACAGCCGATAGATCTTCTTCTCCCCCTGCGGGTAGACGCCCAGCACAGGGGTCGGCTCGCCGTTCGACCCGATGACGAGGTCACCGACCTCGAGCTCTCCGATGGAGCGCCATCCGTCAGGAGTCAGCACGCCGGTGCCGAGCGGCTGCGCCCGGCCGCGCATGTATGCCAGCGGTGCGACCTCGATCGTGCCCGCCGCCATCAGCTTGGGGATCGAGTCGGGGTCGACCATGTCGTGCAGCGCGTCGTAGAGCGGCCGCAGGTAGGGGTCGATCTTCTCGTAGAGCGTGCCGGGCAGGAAGCCGAGCCGCTCGCCGGCCTCGACCGCCGGGCGGGTCAGGATGATCCGGTTGACCCGCTTCTCCTGCAGCGCCCGCACGGCCTTGGCCATCGCGAGATAGGTCTTGCCGGTGCCGGCCGGGCCGATGCCGAACACGATCGTGTGCTTGTCGATCGCGTCGACGTAGCGCTTCTGGTTGACCGTCTTCGGGCGGATCGTCCGGCCACGGGAGGACAGGATGTCGAGGGAGAGAACCTCGGCGGGGCGGTCGGAGGTCATGCGCAGCATGGCGATGCTGCGCTCGACCGCGTCGGGGGTGAGCTCTCCGCCGCTGCGCAGGACTTCGACCAGCTCCTCGAAGAGCCGCACCACGGTGCCGCTCTCGTCGGGGCTGCCGGTTACGGTGATCTCGTTGCCCCGCACGTGGATGTCGGCCCGGAAGGCGCCCTCGATGACGCGCAGCAGCTCGTCACGGGAGCCCAGGAGGCTGACCATCGGATATTCGTCCGGTATCAGCACCTTCGCTTGAGTGCGCGAGGGAGGTGCCGTGCGTCGGGATTCGTGTAGTTCGGACATGGGCAGGCCAGCGGCCTGATGCCTCCCGGTCTCTTTCGGTGTGCTTCTCCGCCCATCGTATCCGGGAGCAGGCGGATTGCTCGCGTCAATATCACCGCGTCCGGTTATCCGGGCGGCCAGCTCAGATCCCGCCCGCCCAGGATGTGGGCGTGCACGTGGAAGACGGTCTGCCCGGCGCCGGGCCCGGTGTTGAACACGACCCGGTAACCGCCCTCGGCCACGCCGTCCAGCACGGCCACCTCGTGGGCGGACTTCAGCACCTCGTCGGCCAGCCCGTCGTCGGCCGCCGCCAGCGCGGCCGCGTCGGCGTGGTGCTCCTTCGGGATGACCAGCGCGTGGGTGGGCGCCTGCGGGTTGATGTCGCGGAACGCGAGGGTCCGGCCGGTTTCATAAACGATCTCAGCGGGAATCTGCTTAGCGACGATTTTGCAGAAGAGGCAATCGCTCACCCGATCACCCTACCGAGAGGCCTGCCGTCAGCGAGTCCGTTGCGAATCGGTAATCGGCTGTGTCGTGCGTACGAAGATCGACGCGGTTAGGGTGAGTGTGCGACACTTCAGCGTAAAAACAGACGATTCAGGGTCGGGCGAGCGCCACCTGGCGAGGACACGACTGGGTAATGCACCCTAAGGAACCGGGGAAACCTCAAGAACCGGAAGAGCGTAAACCCTCTGGGAAGGCCGCGCGTCCCACTGATGTGACCACCGAAACCCTTCTGGCCGACAGGTCGATGGGGGCGGTGCCGGTCGGGTGGGATGCCGACATGGCCGTTACCGCGCTGTACAGCGCGCACTTTCGGTCGTTGGTGCGTCTCGCTGTGTTGCTGGTGCGCGACATAGCAACAGCTGAGGAAGTCGTGCAGGATGCGTTCGTCGCCATCCATGGCGCCTGGCGTAGGCTGCGTGACCCCGACAAAGCACTCGCCTACCTGCGTCAATCTGTCGTCAACCGGTCCAGGTCCGTGCTGCGTCACCGCGCGGTCGTCGAGAAGTATGCTCCCAAGGGCCTGCCCGACGCCCCGAGCGCCGAGAACGGCGCGATCGGCGAGCTGGAACGCTCCGCCGTCATCGAGGCGTTACGTGCCCTGCCGACCCGACAGAGAGAAGCACTGGTTCTACGCTACTACGGTGATCTGTCCGAAGCTGAGATCGCCCACGCCATGGGCATCAGCAAGGGCGCGGTCAAGAGCCACACGGCACGTGGCATGGCCGCCTTGCGATCGGTCCTGGAGAAAATGTCATGACCCAGCCCCCCGACGAGTACGGCGATCTGCTGCGCCGTGCGCTCCGCGCGGAGGCGGACGCGGTCGTGCCCTCGCCGGAAGGACTGGAGATCATCCGTGCCCGCATCGAGCGGCGTGGCGTACGCAACCTGTTCTGGTGGCGAGCGGGCGCGGCCGCCGCCAGTGCCATCCTGGTGGCCGGAACGATCGTGATGGCCGTCCCCGAGCTGCGCTCCCAGATCATCGACCAGAAGCCCGTCGCCCCGCTGGGCAACGAGGTCACCGAAGTCCCGTCCAACTCCTCCACCACCCGCTCGCAGCAGCCCCCGGCGCAGGAGCCGAGCCCCGACCAGCCCAAGGTCGTGATCCCGGACACCACGCAGCCGGCGTCGCCGCGGCCCACCAAGAAGGCCGACTCGACCAGCAGGCCGTCACCGTCGCCGTCGCCCAGCGCCACCACCACCGACTGCCCGTCGCCCCAGGCCGAGCAGGTCGAGCCGCCGGCCGACTGCCCCGTGATCTCGCCGACGCCCACCGTGGAGCAGACGACAGCGCAGCCCACGACGTCGTGTCCCCCTGAGGAATGCCCGCCCGACGACGTGACGGAGACTCCCACCACCGTGGCCAGTCCCCTGCTGGAGACCGACCAGACCACGCCCTAGGAGCTCACCAGCGCCCTGTGCGGCTGAGCAGCACGGCCGCCGCCGCCACCCCCGCCGTGGACGTGCGCAGGACCGTCGGCCCCAGCAGCACCGGCATCGCCTTGGCCGCCCGGAACCCGGCCAGCTCCTCCTCCGAGACGCCCCCTTCGGGGCCCACGACGACCACGATGTCGCCCCCGGCCGGCAGCTCAACCCCGGACAGCGGCTCGGCCGCCTCCTCGTGCAGCACCAGCCCCAGCGCCGCCTCCGACAGCAGCCGCTCGACCTGCGCGGTCGAGGCCAGGTCCGCCACCTCGGGCAGGTGGAACCGGCGGGCCTGCTTGCCCGCCTCGCGGGCCGTGGAGCGCCACCGGCCCAGCGCCTTGGCGACCTTGTCGCCCTTCCACTGCGTGATGCTGCGCGCGGCCGCCCAGGGCACGATCACGTCCACCCCCGCCTCGGTCATCATCTCGACCGCCAGCTCGCCCCGGTCGCCCTTGGGCAGCCCTTGGACGACCACGATCCGGGGCCGGGGCGCCTCGACGTCGTAGCGGCGCAGCACGTCGAGCCTGAGCGTGTCCTTCAGCGTCTCGCGTACGACGCATTCGGCCACCCCGCCGGCCCCGTCGGTCAGATCGACCCGCTCACCGGCCCGCAGGCGGCGCACGGAGGCCGCGTGCCGCCCCTCGGGGCCGTCGAGCGTCAGCTCCGGTCCGTCCAGCCGGTGGGCCAGGAACACGGGTGCGGTCACGTCACCGGCCGTTGAAGGCGTCACGCAGGCGGGAGAAAAAACCCTGCTGTCCCGGTGCGAACTTGCCAGGCGGGCGCTCCTCACCCCGCTGCCTGGACAGTTCGCGCAGGAGCTCTTCCTGGGCCGTGTCGAGCCGGGTCGGCGTCTCCACGTTGACGTGGATCAGCAGGTCGCCCCTGCCGGACTCGTTGAGCCGCTGCACGCCGCGCCCGTACATGGTGATGACCTGGCCGGACTGCGTGCCGGGGCGGACGTCGACCTCCTCGGAGCCGTCGAGCGTCTCCACCGCCAGGATGGTGCCGAGGGCGGCGGCGGTCATCGGGATCTGCACGGTGCAGTGCAGGTCGTCGCCGCGCCGCTCGAAGATCTCGTGGGCCCGCTCGACGATCTCCAGGAACAGGTCTCCGGGCGGTCCGCCGCCGGGGCCGACCTCACCCTCGCCGGCGAGCTGGATGTGGGTGCCGTCCTCGACGCCCGCGGGGATGCGCACCTTGATCGTACGGCGGGTGCGCACCCGGCCGTCGCCGGAGCACTCCTGGCAGGGGTGGCGGATGATCGTGCCGAAGCCACCGCACTGCGGGCACGGCCGCGAGGTCATGACCTGGCCCAGGAAGGAGCGGGTGACCTGGGAGATCTCGCCGCGCCCGTTGCACATGTCACAGGTGTCGGGGTGGGTGCCCGCCGCGGCTCCGGCGCCGTGGCACACCTCGCACAGCACGGCCGTGTCGACGACCAGCTCGCGGGTGGTGCCGAACGCCGTCTCGCGCAGGTCGAGCTCCACCCGGATGGTGGCGTTGCGACCCCTGCGGGCGCGCGAGCGGGGCCCCCGGGCGCCACCCGCCGTGCCGAAGAAGGCGTCCATGATGTCGCTGAAGGGGAAGCCCGCTCCGAAGCCTCCGGCGCCCGCGCCCGCCGCCGCGCCGCCGAAGGGGTCGCCACCCAGGTCGTACATCTGGCGCTTGTTCGGGTCGGACAGCACCTCGTAAGCCTGCGTGATCTCCTTGAACCGCTCCTGGGTCTCAGGATCGGGGTTCACGTCGGGGTGCAGCTCACGGGCGAGTCGGCGGTAGGCCTTCTTGATCTCGTCCTGACTTGCGTCACGGCGCACCCCGAGGGTGGCGTAGTAGTCGCTGTTTGCCACTTATCGACCTCTTATGATGCAGCCAGGATCTGGCTGACGTAGCGTGCCACCGCGCGTACGGCGCCCATCGTCACGGGATAGTCCATCCTGGTCGGCCCCAGCACGCCGAGCCGGGCAAGTTGGTTGTCGCCAGAACCGTATCCGGTCGCGACGACGGATGTGCCGCGCAGGTAGGGGTTTTCTGAGCCGATGCGCACGGTGAGAGCGGACGGGGTGTCTGATGAAGTCTCGCCGAGCAGCCGCATCAGGACCACCTGCTCCTCCAGCGCCTCCAGCACGTCGCGCAGGCCGACGGTGAAGTCGGCACCGGCGAGGTTGGCCGCGCCGGCGAACACGATCTTCTCGTCGTGCCGCTCCACCAGCGTCTCGAGCAGCACGGACAGGATCGTGGCCACGGCGGGCCGGTCTTCGACGGGCAGCCGCTCGGGCAGGTCTGCGACCAGCTCCGGGACGTTGCTCAGGCCGCAGCCGTCGAGGCAGGCGTTGAGCACGGCCCGAAGGTGCGCGATGCGGGTGTCCTCCACCACTTCGGGCAGCTCGACCACGCGCTGCTCGACCCGGCCGGTGTTGGTGATCAGCACGAGCATGACCCGCCGGTCGTTCAGCGGGACCAGCTCGACGTGCCTGACCGTCGAGCGCGTCAGCGTCGGATATTGCACCACCGCCACCTGCCTGGTCAGCTGCGCGAGCAGCCGGACCGTGCGGGTGACCACGTCGTCGAGGTCGACGGCGCCGGCGAGGAACGTCTCGATCGCCCGGCGCTCGGCCCCCGACAGCGGCTTGACCTGCGACAGGCGGTCGACGAACAGGCGGTAGCCCTTGTCCGTCGGCACGCGGCCCGCGCTGGTGTGGGGCTGGGTGATGTAGCCTTCCTCCTCCAGCGCGGCCATGTCGTTCCTGACCGTCGCCGGGGAGACCTTCAGGTTGTGGCGCTCGGCGAGTGCCTTGGAGCCCACCGGTTCGTTGGTGGACACGTAGTCTTCGACAATGGCGCGGAGCACCGCCAGTTTCCGATCGTCGAGCACGTGCTCACCTCCTGCCTCTGTCCTTATCAGGAACGCGGTGTCTAGCACTCTGTGTTCCCGAGTGCCAAGTGTACGGCTCTCGCCCACAAGGTGCGATAACACCGCGTCCCATCCTGCTGCTAGCTTCCTGGAAGCGACAGGCCTCACACTTGCCCATATGACCGACGAATCCCAGCCCCCGTCGTACGGCCCCCCGCCCGGGCAGGGTCCTTACCACGGTCAGCCGCGACCTCCTCAGTACGGCCCGCAGCCCGGCTCCCAGCCCGGCTACGGCCCGCAACCGGGATCCCAGCCCGGTTACGGCCCCCAGCCCGGCTCTCAGCCCGGCCCCGGCCAGCCACCACAGGGTCAGCCACCGCACGGCCAGCCGCCCTACGGACAGCCGCCTTTCGGCCAGCCGCCGCAGTACGGGCAGCTGCCGCAGTACGGGCAGCCCACCCAGTTCGGCCCGCCACCTCAGTACGGACAATACGGCCAACAGCCCCAATTTCCGCCACGAATCGACTCCAAAGCGATAAAGCCCCGCCTGTGGTGGCTCGCGGCGGCCTGGGGCGTGTTCGTGGTGTGCGCGGTGGTCGGCGTGCTCATGTTCACCGGCGGGGTGGTGAGCAGCGTGGCGGACCTGGCTCCGACACGGACGTTCGCGTCCGGCGAAAGCGTCACCGTCCCGGTGGACCCGGCCGACAAACCCGCCGTGTACATCGCCAGTGACACTCAGGTCACCTACGACTGCGCCATCACCGGCGGCCCCGGGCAGGCCAGGCTGGCCAAGACCGCGGGAACCCAGAAGGTCACGGTGAACGGGGCCGTCTGGGAGCAGTTCCTCGTGATCAACGCCCCGGCCAAGGGCGACTACCAGCTCACCTGCACCAACCAGGAGCAGGCCACCGTGCGCTACGGCGTGGGCCGCGACGCCCTGTCCGCCGTGGGCGGGATCACCGGCGGGCTGGCCGCGCTGGTGCTCGTCCCCGGAGCGGGTCTGCTCGTCGCGATCGCCGGCACCATCACCGTCCTCGTACGCCGCAGCGGTGCCCGTAAGCGCCTTGCGGTCAGCGGGTGATTTGCTACGGTCCCCGTGTGTACGAGGGCGATGTTCTGTCGGGAAATTGGCGTCGGCCGGGCAAGGGCAAGATCCCGAAAGTGCCCGCCGAGCCGGACCTCGTCGTGGAGGACGCGGACAGCGGCTTCTGCGGCGCCGTGGTGGCCTGCGACAAGGAGGCCGTCACGCTCGAAGACCGGTTCGGCAAGCGCCGCCTGTTCCCCCTCGCACCCGCCGCCTTCCTGCTGGACGGCAAGGCCGTGACGCTGGTCCGGCCCACGGCGGCCCCCGCGGGCCCCAGGCGCAGCGCGTCGGGCTCCATCGCCGTGGAGGGGCTGCGGGCCAGGGTGGCCAGGCAGAGCCGGATCTACGTGGAGGGCGTGCACGACGCCGCCCTCGTGGAGAAGATCTGGGGCCATGACCTGCGGGTCGAAGGGGTCGTGGTCGAATATCTCGAAGGAGTGGACGACCTGCCCGCCATCGTGGCGGAGTTCGGCCCCGAGCCGGGGCGCCGGCTGGGCGTGCTGGTGGACCACCTGGTGCCCGGCTCCAAGGAGAGCAGGATCGCCGCCGAGATCACCTCACCGGACGTGCTGGTGGTGGGGCACCCCTACATCGACATCTGGCAGGCGGTCAAACCCTCCGTGCTGCGCATCCCCGCCTGGCCCGACGTGCCGCGCGGGGTGCCGTGGAAGGAGGGCGTGATCGCCGCCCTCGGCTGGCGCATGGAGCCCGCGGAGGCATGGCGGCGCATTCTCGGCGCCGTCTCGAGGTACACGGACCTGGAGCCGGAGCTGCTCGGCCGGGTCGAGGAACTGATCGACTTCGTTACGGAGGCACCATGACCCACGACCCGCCCCAGCCACCGCCCGACGACGACGCCACGCGCAGAGTCACCCCCGCCGACCTCCCTCCGGCCTCCGGCCCCCAGCAACCCGGCTACGGCCAGCCGAACCCGTACGGCCAGCAACCCGGATCCCAGCCCGGCTACGGCCAGCAGCCCAGCTCCCAGCCCGGCTACGGCCAGCAGCCCAGCTCTCAGCCCGGCTACGGGCAGCAGCCCAGCTACGGCCAGCCGCCGCCTCCTGGCTACGGCCAGCAGCCCGGCTCCCAGCCCGGCTATGGCCAGCCGGGCGCCTACGGGCAGCAGATCCCCTATGGTCAGCAGGCGCCTTACGGCCAGCAGTCCGGCTCCCAGCCGAACTACGGGCAGCAGCCGCCCCCCGGCTACGGCCAGCCGGGCGCGTACGGCCGCCCCGGCGCACACGGCTACCCCCCGGGCCCCGGCGAGCCGTACGTCCCCGGCAGGTTCGGCCCGCGCCCCGGCACCGACGACACCACCATGGCGATGCTCTCGCACCTCCTCGGCCTGCTGGTCTCGTGGATCGGCCCGCTGATCATCTACCTGATGAAGAAGGACGAGTCCCCCTACGTCAGGGACCAGGCGGCGGAGGCGCTGAACTTCCAGATCACCATGTTCATCGGCTACCTGATCGCCGGCATCCTGACGGTCGTCTTCATCGGCATCCTGCTGCTGCCGATCGTCTGGATCCTGTCGCTGATCTTCCACATCCAGGCCGCCATGGCCACGAACAAGGGCCAGCCGTACCGTTACCCGTTCTCCATCCGGATGATCACCTAGACCAGGAGATCCCTGATGAGCGCGTCGGCCAGCAGCCGCCCCTGGAGGGTCAGCACCATCAGCCCCGACCTGAACGGCTCGGGCTCCAGCAGCCCGCGCGCCAGGGCGCTCGCCACGACCGTGCGCGCGGCGGGCGCCACCTCGGCCAGCGGGTAGCCGGAGACCAGCCGCAGCTCCAGCATCAGCCGCTCGGCGTCGCGGTCGTCCTGGCCGAGCACCTCGCGCGCGTGGGCGGGCGAGGCGCCGGCGGCCAGCCGCTGCGCGTAGGCGGCCGGGTGTTTGACGTTCCACCAGCGGGTGCCGCCGACGTGGCTGTGCGCGCCGGGGCCGGCCGCCCACCAGTCGCCGCCGGTCCAGTAGAGCAGGTTGTGGCGGCAGCGCGCCTCGTCGGAGATGGCCCAGTTGGACACCTCGTACCAGCTGAACCCGGCCGCGGCCAGCAGCTCGTCGGCGATCAGGTAGCGGTCGGCGGCGACGTCGTCGTCGGGCATCGGCAGCTCGCCGCGCCGGATCCGGGCCGCCAGCCGGGTGCCCTCCTCGACGATCAGCGAGTACGCCGACACGTGGTCGGGACCGGCCTCGATCGCCGCTGCCAGCGAGGCCCGCCAGTCGTCGTCGGTCTCCCCCGGCGTGCTGTAGATCAGGTCCAGGTTGACGTGCTCGAACCCGGCCGCCCGCGCCTCCCGCACGGCCGCCGCCGCCCGGCCGGGCGTGTGCCGCCGGTCGAGGACCTGGAGCACGTGCTCGCGGGCGCTCTGCATGCCGAAGCTGATCCGGTTGAACCCGCCGTGGCGCAGCTTCTCCAGGTAGGAGGGGTCGACGGACTCGGGGTTGGCCTCCGTGGTGACCTCGGCCCCCGGCTTCAGCCCGAACTCCGAGTCGATCGCGGCCAGGATCCTGGCCAGGTCTTCCGGGGGCAGCAGGGTGGGGGTGCCACCGCCGAAGAACACCGTCTCCACCGGCAGGTCGGCGCCGCCCAGGACGCGGCGCGCGAGGTGTATTTCCGCCACCACCGTGTCGGCGTAGTCGCGGTGCGACGCGCCCGGGCCCAGCTCGGCGGCGGTGTAGGTGTTGAAGTCGCAGTAGCCGCAGCGCGTCACGCAGAACGGAACGTGCACGTAGAAGCCGAACGGGCGCTCGCCGAGGCCGCTCAGGGCACTGGCGGGCAGCTCGCCCGAGGTGGGCGCGGGATCGCCGTCAGGCAGGGTCGATGGCACGCCTCCAGTTTGCCCGGCTCCCAAGAGTGCTCCGATCCAACTGCTCCGAGCGGCCGGATCGCGCCGGCCGTCGGGGACGCCTGGATCACCGACGACCCATCACCGGCCGGGGCGCGAACCTGGGCTCGAAGTGCGCCTGGATCGGGGCCGACGCGATCGTGGCGGGCGGCCCGTACGACGTGGACCTCCGCCGGTACCGGCGGAGGTCGCGCGGATCGTTGACGGTGACGGGCGGCGGCTCTACGATCGCGTCTAACTTATAGGAAAGTTTCCTATAAGTGGCGCAGTCCCCGGGAGCCGCTCCGTGAAGAAGAAGATCCTGCTCGCACTGTCGCTCTTACTCGGCCTCACGGCGATCTCCGTGCCCGCTGAGGCCCACTCCGGGTTCAAACGGGTCGCGTACTTCATCCAATGGGGCATCTACGGCCGGAACTACCACGTCAAGGACGTGGACGTCTCGGGCGCCGCCGCCAAGCTCACGCACCTGAACTACGCGTTCGGCTTCGTGAACGCCGAAAGCGGCTGCTACTCGGCCGACCCGTGGGCCGACTGGCAGCGGCCGGTGCCGGCGGAGCAGAGCGTGGACGGGGTCGCCGACGCGCCCGGCCAGGCCCTCAACGGCAACCTCAACCAGCTCCGCAAGCTCAAGGCCAAGCACCCCGGGCTCAAGACGATGATCTCCCTGGGCGGCTGGACCGGCTCGAAGTACTTCTCCGACGCCGTGCTCACCCCCGAGTCCCGGGCCGCGCTGGCCACTTCCTGCATCGACCTGTGGCTGCGCGGCAACCTGCCGGGGCTGGAGCCGGGCGCGGGCGCCGGCGTGTTCGACGGGATCGACCTGGACTGGGAGTGGCCGGGCTCGGCCGGGGCCGAGGGCAACGTCATCAGGCCCGAGGACAAGCGGAACTTCACGCTGTTCGTGGAGGAGCTGCGGGGGCAGCTCAAGGCGTTCTCGTCCAGGGCGCAGCTCACGGCGTTCCTGCCGGCCGCGGCGGCCAAGATCGACGCCGGGTTCGAGGTGCGCAGGGTGTTCAGGCAGCTCGACTTCGCGACCGTGCAGGGGTACGACCTGCACGGTACGTGGGAGCCGCAGACCGGCCACAACGGGAACCTGTTCACCGACCGGCGGGATCCGAACCCGGTGAAGTACAGCGTGGACCAGACCGTACGCGACTACCTCTCGCGCGGCGCGCCCGCCCGCAAGCTCGTGGTCGGCGTGCCCGCGTACGGCCAGGGCTGGACGGGCGTGACCGGCGGCGGCGACGGCCTGTACGCGCCCGCCACCGGCCCGGCCCCCGGCAAGTGGGCCCCCGGCGCGGAGGACTACAAGGACCTGGTCGGCAAGCCCGGCAAGCGCTACCGCGACCTGCGCACCGGGGCCATGTGGCTCTATGACGGGAACGAGTTCTGGTCCTACGACGACCCGGCGATGCTGGTGCAGAAGGCGGCCTACATCCGGCTCAAGGGGCTCGGCGGGTCGATGATGTGGTCGATCGACCAGGACGACGCGCGCGCCTCGCTCACCTCGGCGCTCTACTCGGTCCTGCGCTGACCGCCCGGCCGGGCGCGGCCTCCCCCCTCAGGCGAGGACGCGCTCGGCCATCTCGTCCCACCGGGCGTCATGTCCGGGAACCGCCAGGATGCGGCGCAACGCGTCCCTGTCCCCGTGCCGGGCCCGGAACCAGTCGGCCACGCTCACTCCGGTGCCGGGCCGCGAGACGATCTCCACCTCGTCCCCCGCCCCCAGCTCGCCGAGCTCGACCACCTTCAGGTACGCCCCGGGCCGCGCCGCCGCCGTGAACCGCTTGATCCAGCCGGTCTCGTCCATCCAGTTGCGGAACACCACGCACGGCGTCCTCGGCTTGGTCACCTCCAGCACGGCCCCGCCCACCCGCCACCGCTCGCCGACCAGGGCGCCGTTGACGTCGAGGCCGGACGTGGTCAGGTTCTCGCCGAACCGCCCGTGGCGCAGCTCCCTGCCCAGCTCGCCCTCCCACCAGTCGTAATCCTCGCTGGCGTAGGCGTAGACGGCCTGATCCGGCGAGCCGTGGTGCTGCTTGTCCGCCTGCTCGTCCCCGGCCAGCCCGTCGGCCAGCACCTGAACCCGGTGCGGGACCGCCCGCTTGTCGATCGCCGTCCGCCTCAGGTTCCCCGCCCAATCAGCGTCGACCGGCGTGCCCACGTTCACCGAGAGAATGCGCATACGGGGACGGTAACCGAGGATCCGCACCGGCAGCGACCCGCCTCCACCCCAGGGTGGAGATCGCGGCACTCAACCCGCAGACCGATCCGGTACGACCGCCGCCTCCCTACGGTCGTGGCCTGTGGAAACTGTGCAAATCTCCCTCCTCGTCCTCCTCGCCGTCGTGTTCGTCATCTACCGCCAGACGCGGACCCGCCCCGCCGCCGGGACGGGCAGCCTGTACACCGCCGGCGCCATGATCGTCCTCGGCCTCGTCTCGGGCGGCCTGCTCGACTCCGGGGGTTCGGGCGAGCTCATCGACACCGGGCACCTCGCCCTCAGCGTCACCCTCTTCGCCGTGGAGGCGGTCGCCGCCGTGGCTCTCGGTGTGTGGCGCTCGAGGACCGTACGCATGTGGGTCGACGACTCCGGTGTCGCCTGGTCGAAGGCCACCGGCTGGACCCTGCTGGCCTGGCTGGCCTCGATGGCCACCCGCGTCGCCCTCTACTTCGCCGGGGTGGCCGCCGGCCTGACCGTCTCCACCGGAAGTGTCCTGGTGTTCCTCGGCCTGACCATCGGCACCCAGGCGTACCTCGTCGCCCGCCGGGGACGTGCGCTCACCGGCAACCGGATATTTTCATGAGGTGATGCGTGGATTGTCCAGAGTCGTCCCCGTCGCGTTGCGGCTGGGGTTGATCGTGCTGCTGATCGTGGTCCAGGTGCGGGCGACCCCCGCACCCGGCCTCACCGGCGTCGCCCTGGCCGTCACGCTCCTGACCGTGGCACTCGCCCTCACACTGCTCGCGCTCCTCCTCATGTCGCGCCCGCCACACCTCCTGCCGCGCCCGCCGCACTTCATGTCCCGCCCGGCACCCCTTCTGTCGCGCCCGCCACACGAGACCTCTCGCCGAGCAACGGCGGTCGACACCGCACAGCCGCACCGAGAAGCCGCGTCAAGGAAGGCGTTCCGCCTGTCGGGGAGAGCCTCACAGCTCGTCACACTGATCGCCCTCGGCCTGGCGGTGCTCCTCTCCATCGCCCTCAACTCGATCACCCACAGCGGGGTGACGATCGGCGTCCTGCTCGTCTGCGTCAGCCTGGCGGTGAGCCGCCTGTCGTTGCGCCAGTCGTTCATCGTCGGGCTGCTGGCCGTCGTAGGGCTCGTCGTGGCCGCCGAGCTCTCCGGCTCCCCGGCGAACGACCTCACCCTCGTTCTCAGCGTCTGCCTGATCTTCCTGATCACGTACGCGGCGAAGCAGCGCAAGGCCACCAGGGCCGCCGAGGCGAGGGAGGCCGTGCTCGCGGAGCGAGCCAGGATCGCCAGGGAGATCCACGACATCCTCGCCCACTCGCTCTCCGCCCAGCTCGTCCACCTGGAGGGAGCCAAGCTGCTGCTCCGCGCGGAGCGGACGGCCGAGGCCCTCGACCGCGTCACGCACGCCCGCGACCTGGCCAAGTCGGGCCTCGATGAGGCCAGGCGGGCGGTGTCGGCGCTGCGCGAGGACCCGCCCGCGCTGCCCGTGGCGCTGCGTACCCTCGCGAAGGACTTCGAGCACACGGCGCACCAGTCCTGCACGCTGCGCATCTCGGGTCCCGAGCAGCGCCTCCCGCCGGAAACGGAGCTCGCCCTGCTCCGTACCGCCCAGGAGGCCCTGACGAACGTCCGCCGCCACGCGCCCGGCAGCCCGGCCAAGGTCGAGCTCGACTTCGACCCGACCGGCTGCGACCTGCGCGTCACCAACCCGGCCTCCGCCGAGAAGGGCTCACCGGGCGGTGGGTACGGCCTGGTGGGCATGCGCGAACGCGCAGAACTCCTCGGCGGCACGCTGTCGGCAGGCGAGCGGGACGGCGGCTTCCAGGTCCACCTGCGAGTCCCAGCATGACCCCGCCCCCTACAAACCACCCCCGACCTGTCCAAGCCACACCCCGATCCCCCCAACCCACCCCCCGACCTGCGCAAGCCACACACCCATCCCCACAAGCCACCCCCCGACCTGCGCAAGCCACACACCGACGCCTGCGAGCCCACCCATCGACGCCCGCACCGCTGTCTCCGACACCTCCGTCCCCCTCCACCCACCGCTCCAGCGAACGGCCCACCCACCGCCCGGACGAACAGCTCACCCGCCACCGTGGGGAGCCGCCCACCAGTCACCTCAGCACGCAACCCACCCCCCACCCCATCGAGCCGCCCACCGGCCGCCCTGACGGGCTACCCACCGGCCGGCCTGGCGGACTGCCCACCGGCCGGCCATCCCCCACCGCCAAGCCCGGGAGCCGGCGGATGGCCGCTCCCCTCGAACCTCAGGAGGTGCCCGTATGACCAGGGTGGTCGTGGTCGATGACCAGGCCGTGGTGCGTGAGGGCCTGGTGCTGCTGCTCGGCCTGGTGCCGGGGATCGAGGTGGTCGGGTCGGCGGGCGACGGCGAGGCGGCGCTGCGGCTGGTCGGCGCGGAGCGGCCGGACGTGGTGCTCATGGACCTGCGCATGCCCCGCATGGACGGTGTGGAGGCCACCGGCCGCATCCGCACCGCGTACCCGGAGACCCAGGTCGTCGTGCTCACCACGTATTCGGATGACGATTCGGTCTTCGCCGCGCTGCGGGCGGGCGCGCGGGGCTTCCTCACCAAGGACGCGGACGCCGACGACATCGCCTCGGCCGTGGCCACGGTGATGCGCGGCGACGCCCAGCTCGACCCCACGGTCCAACGCCGCCTCCTCGACACGATGTCCCCACCCCCAACCACGCCACCCCCGCCGACCCGGGCCACCCCGCCCCAATCGCCTGCCCCTCGATCGCCAGCCCCCTCCGCAAGCGTTGACCCGCGCCCGTCCGCGACCGTCGGCCCCGGCCCGGCTCCGGCTCCGGCTCCGGCTCCGGCCCTGCACCCGCGTCCGCCCGCAGTCCCGGACGCACGCCGTGGTGGGGCGCCCGACGGGCTTACGCCGCGCGAGAGCGAGGTGCTGGCTCTCATCGCCGAGGGCCTGTCGAACGCCGAGATCGCCACCCGCCTCTACATCACCGAAGCCACCGTCAAGACCCACATCAACAACCTCTTCGCCAAAGCCCACCTTCGCGACCGGGCCCAGGCCGTCACCTATGCCTATCGGCACGGCCTGGTCAACCCCGGTTGAGCTGGGACTCCTCGTCGAAGCCGGCCAGCTGTAACAACGTCTCCAACGCCGCCTGTCTGGTCTCCTCGACCGAGCCTCCTCGCTCGCCGAAGCACTCGGCCGCCACGTCGAGCAGCGCCGTCACCACGACCGCGTCGGGATAGGGCACGTCGACGAGGACCGTGCCGTCCTCGCCCTCCTCACCCTCCCCCAGGTGGAGTTTCAGCAGCCGCCGAGTCTCCTCGGCCACAGCCACCCCCAGCACCGCGGCACGCTCGAATCGCTCAGAAGCAATCACGTCACCCTCCAGTCGCACAGGTGTTCGGAACAGAAGGTAGACGGTGGCACCGACAGAATCCCTTGCGCAGCCGGGCTTCCCGGGCCCGCCGCCACCGCGCCGTACGCGATCAAGCTCGTGGCTGGATACGCTCGAACGGTGTACGAATCGATCATTCGCGTTGACGACCTCACGGTCGAGCTCGGGGGCAATCCCGTGCTCAAGGGCATGGAGCTGACCGTGTCACCGGGCGAGATCGTGGCCGTGGTCGGCCCGAACGGATCCGGCAAGTCCACGCTCCTGCGCTGCCTGGCCGGGCTCCAGCCCGCCACCTCCGGCGAGGTGCGCGTGTTCGGGCGGCCGCCGGTCGACGACGCCGGCTTCTGGGGCCGGGTCGCGCTGCTGGGCGACGAGCCGGCCTGGTATCCGGGGCTCACCGCGCGTGAGCATCTGGAGCTGATGGGGGCCGTACACACCAGGGCCCGGATGACGGTGGACGCGGCGCTGGAGGAGTTCGCGCTGGTGGAGCGGGCCGACGCACCGCCGCTGAACCTGTCCACCGGCCAGCGCCAGCGTCTGTCCCTGGCCTCCGCGCTGCTCAGGCCGAGCACGCTGCTGCTCCTCGACGAGCCGGAGCGCGGCCTGGACGCCGGGTTCCGCGCCCGCCTGGCCGACCTGCTCGACGAGTACGCCGACGAGGGCGGCACCGTCGTCATGGCCACGCACGACGAGGGCCTGGCCACCCGAGCCCGCCGGGTCTCGCCGTCCGGGGTGCCCGCATGACCGGCCGGGATCGGTTCCGTGGCACCTCCGGGCCGGAAAGTGCCCGCATGGCCGGCCGGGATCGGTTCCGTGGGATCCCGGAGCCGGGAAGGACCCGCATGACCGGCCGGCACCCGTTCCGCGGGATCCCGGGGCCGGGAAGTGCCCCTGTGAGCGTGTCCCGCCGCGTCCCGGCCTGGGAGGCCGCCGTATGAGCGAGTCGGTCGGCAGCGTACGGGCCGTGCGGGCTTACCTGCGTTCCAAGGGTCGTGCCCCGGCCGGCCTGCTCGACCGCTACGTCACCGTGTTCTGCCTGGTCTTGTTCGTGGCCGTGGCGGGCCGGCCCCTGTCCGGGGTGTTCGCCGGGCTGGCCGGGCCGGTCGATCCCGCCCGCATGGGTGCGGGGGTGGTGCTGCTGGCGCTGGCCGTGGCCGGTTTCCTGGCGGTCGCCCGCTCGGCGGGGCCCGTGCTGCTGCCCGCCCCCGACGCCTCCTGGCTGCTGATGTCCCCGCTGGATCGGCGGCTGCTGCTGGCCCGGCCGGCACGGATGTTGTGCACGGTCGCCGTGGCGATGGGCGTGCTGCTCGGGATGGGGATGCTGGCAGTGCTGGGCGCGCCCGACCACCTGGTGTGGCGGGTTCTGGGCGCGCTGGCCCTCGGCGTGTCCGCGAGCGTGGGCGGGATGGCGCTGGCCGTGCTCGGGCAGGTCTCCCAGTCGTGGCAGCTCTGGCTGACCGGCGCGATCGCGGCGCTGCTGGTGCTGTCCGCGGTGGCGGTCAGCGGGCAGCTGCGTACGGTGCTGGCGGTCGCCGCGAGCGCGCCCCTGACGGCTCTGGCCGCCGCCGTGGCCGCTGCCGCCGTGGCCGCCGGCCTGCTCGTACGGCAGGCGTCGGCCTCGCTCGGCCGGATCCCCACCCGTACCCTCGTGACCGCCTCGACCCGGGCCGGCCACGTGGCGAGCGCGACCATGTCCCTCGACCCCGGCGCGCTGACCTGGATCGCCGAGGACAACCACTGGCGGGCCAGGAAGCTGGGCTCCCGGCGCTGGCCGTCGATGCCCGCGCCGTTCGCGCTGGCCTGGCACGACTGGCGCCGCCTGGGCCGCAGGCCCGGCCGGCTGGCGGCCATCGCCGCGACCGCCGCGCTGCCCTTGGTCCTGGCCCAGGCGGGCGCCTCCCCGGCGGTGCTCGGCGCGGCCGTGCTGGCGGGCGGGCTGGCCGTGGCGGCGACGAGCACGTCCGGGGCGCGCAGGGACGCGGACAACCCGGCCCTGGCCCGGCTCATCGGGGTGGGCCACCGCCCGGCGCTGGCGGCCCGGGCGGTGCTGCCCGCGCTGCTCAGCGGGACGTGGGCGGCCATGGCGCTGGCGGGCCTGGCCCTGGCGCACGACGCGTCATCGGGGGCAGCCCTGGCCCACGCCCCGGCCGTCGTCCACGACCTGTCCTCAGGGACGGCCCTGACCGAGGACGCGGCAACCGGCCTTCCCGTAGCGTGGTGGTTGTTCGGGCCGCTGGCCGCGCCCACGCTGGCCGCCGGTGCCCTGCGGATGGCCAGGCGCGCCCCGGTCGACCATTCGATGCCGGTCATCGACACCCCGGGCGGCTCCATCCCGACCGGGCCGATCTTCTGGGCGGCCACCGGGCCGGATCTGGCCCTGCTCGGATGCCTCCCGACCGCCATGGCGCTGGCCTCCCAGCCCGCCTCTCCAGGCCCGTTCCTGGCGGCCCAGGCAGCGGTGAGCGCGGTGGTGCTGGCGGGTTACGTGTGGCGGGCGCGTTCGGCGGGCAAGGCGAGGTAACGGAGGCAAGGGAGGTTACGGGAGCTCAGGCCACGTACACGTCGCTCGGCACCCCGCCGTACGGGATCGTACGGTCCCTCCGCATCCCGGCCCGCTCGGCCACCCTGCGCGACGGCTCGTTGATGTCCCGGATCACCGCCACGACCGTCCCCAGCTCCTTGCCGATCTGGAGGGCGGCCTGAACCAGCTCCACCGCGTACCCGTGCCCCCATGCCGAGGGCCGGAATCGGTAGTACAGGTTCAGCACCTCGTCCCCGTCCACGATCGCGCGCCGCAGCCCGCCGAAGCCGAGCACGAGCGGCTCCCCCAGAGGCCGCGCGGCCCAGTAGCCGATTCCCCGCTCGGTCCAGTCGTCGATCCAGAGTTCGAGCATGGCGCGGCTCGACTCCAGGTCGGTCACGGGGCCGCTGGGGTGGTACACGCTCGTACGCGGGTCGGAATGGATCTCGTGCACCGCGTCCAAGTCGTCGGCCGTGACCCGAGATAGGACCATTCGCGCCGTCTGCACCACTTCCATGCTTTCAGGGTAGTCGCTACGATCGGAAGGCAATCGCTACCGATCGATGGGCGATGAGATGGACGTCCCGAAGATTCAGTCCTCCCTGCGGCTCATCGCGCGCGGGCTGGAAGAGCTGGCCGCCGCGCTGGGCGACGAGCAGGAGGCGGGCGAGGACGAGCGGACAGCGCGGGTCATCCAGGAGTGGGGGCGGCGCGGCCTCACCCAGAAGGAGGCGTCGGCGCTGTTCCAGCGGCACGGGTTCGCCCCGCAGACGACGGGCGGATGGGCCCGCGGCGAGTGGGTGGAGATCGGCGACGACGGCCTGCGCTACCTCACCGCCAAATCGCACACCTGGCTGGAGGAACGGACATGACCTTCTCGGTACGCATCGCCGTACGCGGCTACGAGCTCGACACGCAGGGCCACGTCAACAGCGCCGTCTACCACCAGTACGGCGACCACGCCCGCTGGGAGTGCCTGCGCGCGGCCGGCATCGACGTCGACGACCTGCGCGGCACCGGCCTCGGCCCCGTCACCCTGGAGAACACCATCCGCTACCACCGCGAGCTGCGCGGCGGCGACGAGGTGGAGGTGACGTGCGCGTTCGAGTGGGGCGAGGGGAAGACGTATCGGGTCCGGCAGGAGTTCAGGAGGCCGGACGGCGAGCTGGCCGCCGAGCTGACGGGCGTCGGCGGCCTGATGGACCTCGACGCCCGCCGTCTGGTCGACGACCCGAAGGGCCGCTGGCGCTCGCTCGCGCGGACGCCGGCCGTCCTCAACCTGTAGCGGCGGCTACTTCTTGGCCTTGTCGACGGCGCCGGAGTCGGTGGACAGCGCGGCGACGAAGGCCTCCTGCGGCACCTCGACCCGGCCGACCATCTTCATCCGCTTCTTGCCTTCCTTCTGCTTCTCCAGCAGCTTGCGCTTACGGGAGATGTCGCCGCCGTAGCACTTGGCCAGCACGTCCTTGCGGATGGCGCGGATGTTCTCGCGGGCGATGACCCGGGCGCCGATGGCCGCCTGGATCGGCACCTCGAACTGCTGCCTCGGGATCAGCTCGCGTAGCTTCTTCGCCATGTCGACGCCGTAGCCGTAGGCCTTGTCCTTGTGCACGATGGCGCTGAAGGCGTCGACCGGCTCGCCCTGCAGCAGGATGTCGACCTTCACCAGCTCGGCCTCCTGCTCGCCGGCCGGCTCGTAGTCGAGCGAGGCGTAACCGCGCGTGCGCGACTTGAGCTGGTCGAAGAAGTCGAAGATGATCTCGCCGAGCGGCAGCGTGTAGCGGATCTCGACGCGGTCCTCCGACAGGTAGTCCATGCCGAGGAGCTGGCCGCGCCGCCCCTGGCAGATCTCCATGATCGCGCCGATGAACTCGGCCGGCGCCAGGATCGTGGACTTGGTGACCGGCTCGAAGACCTGCGCGATCTTGCCCCCCGTGGGGAACTCCGACGGGTTGGTGACCGTGAGCTCCTTGCCGTCCTCCATGACCACGCGGTAGACCACGTTGGGCGCCGTGGAGATCAGCGACAGCCCGAACTCGCGCTCCAGCCGCTCGCGCACGATCTCCATGTGCAGCAGCCCGAGGAAGCCGACCCGGAACCCGAACCCGAGCGCCGCCGAGGTCTCCGGCTCGTAGACCAGCGCGGCGTCGTTGAGCTGCAGCTTGTCGAGCGCCTCGCGCAGCTCGGGATATTCGTCGCCGTCGATCGGATAGAGGCCGGAGAACACCATCGGCTTCGGGTGCTCGTAGCCGGCCAGCATGTCCGTGGCGGGCTTGACCGACGAGGTGACGGTGTCACCGACCCGCGACTGCCGCACGTCCTTCACGCCGGTGATCAGGTAGCCCACCTCGCCCACGCCCAGGCCCAGCTCGGCCGGCTTGGGCTCCGGGGAGATGACGCCGATCTCCAGCGTCTCGTGGGTGGCGTTGGTGGACATCATCAGGATGCGCTCGCGCTTGCCCAGGTGGCCGTCGATGACCCGGACGTACGTCACCACGCCGCGGTAGGTGTCGTAGACGGAGTCGAAGATCAGCGCCCGGGCGGCCTTGTCGGCGTTCCCGACCGGCGCGGGCACGGTCGCGACCACGTGGTCGAGCAGCTCGCGCACGCCCTCGCCGGTCTTGCCCGACACCTTGAGCACGTCGGAGGGGTCGCAGCCGATCAGGCCCGCCAGCTCCTCGGCGAACTTCTCCGGCTGCGCCGCCGGCAGGTCGATCTTGTTGAGGACGGGGATGATGTGCAGGTCGGCGTTCATGGCCAGGTAGAGGTTGGCCAGCGTCTGCGCCTCGATGCCCTGGGCCGCGTCGACCAGCAGGATCGCGCCCTCGCACGCCTGCAGCGACCTGGACACCTCGTAGGTGAAGTCGACGTGCCCGGGGGTGTCGATCATGTTGAGCACGTGGCCGTCCCACGGGAGCCGGACGGCCTGCGACTTGATCGTGATGCCCCGCTCGCGCTCGATGTCCATCCTGTCGAGATATTGGGCACGCATGGAACGGTCGTCGACCACGCCGGTGATCTGCAGCATCCGGTCGGCAAGGGTCGACTTGCCATGGTCGATATGCGCGATGATGCAGAAGTTGCGGATCAACGCGGGGTCGGTCTGGCCAGGCTGAGTGCGCACCGAAGTCCGTTTCGACAGGGTTGAGGTCAAGCAGTCTTTCATGGTGACATGCCCGGGTGATTGCCCGAACCGTCATTCGCCGCGGCCTGCGCCTGCTCGCGCTTGCCTTGGTCATCGTGGTCGCGCTGGTCGGCCTCCTCGCCGCGGCGCTCCGCCTCCAGTTTACCGGTGCCCCGGCAGCCTGGGCGAAGAGCACCGGTAACGACGCCCTCTGGCTGGGCCACGCCTGGGTTGACGGCCGCCGCACGGAGCGCGACGTCGAGCAGCTGGCGGTACGCCTCCGCGCCACCGGCGTCAAGGATGTGTACGTCCATTCGGGCCCTTTTGAGTGGGATGGCCGCTTAGATCCCGCCAAATATCCCAA
Source organism: Nonomuraea sp. NPDC049709 (assembly GCF_040674815.1). Classification (NCBI taxonomy): domain Bacteria; kingdom Bacillati; phylum Actinomycetota; class Actinomycetes; order Streptosporangiales; family Streptosporangiaceae; genus Nonomuraea; species Nonomuraea sp. NPDC049709. The sequence goes on along the minus strand of NZ_JBFANM010000031.1, from coordinate 16,207 downwards.
CGCCGGAAATTTCATTCAATGGATGCGTAAGCAGCTCCCCGCCATCCGCGTCTCCGCCTGGCTCGGCCAGGCCGTCAAGAACGGCCTCGACCTGGACGACCCCAACTCCCGCGAGAACGTCCTGGCCGGCGTGGCCGCCATCATGAAGCAGGGCTACGACGGCATCCACTACAACTTCGAGCCCATCGGCGACGGCGACACCGAGTTCCTCGACCTCCTCGACCGCACCAGACAGCACACGAAGCTCCTGTCGACCTCGGTCCCGCAGATCGAGCCGTACGCCGGCATGCGCCTCACCGCCCGGACCCTCCTCGGCCACGACAAGTACTGGTCCGAGGGCTACTTCGGCCAGGTCGTGGACCGCGTGGACCAGGTCGCGATCATGACGTACGACTCCTTCACCCCCACGCAGTCCCTCTACGGCGGCTACGTGGCCCGCCAGGCGAGCCTCGCCCTCGACCTGGTCCCCGCCTCCAAAGCCCTGTACATCGGCGCACCCGCCTACCACGACCACGGCGTACCATGGCTCGACAACGCCGAGAGCGTGGCGATGGCGGCGGAGGGCGCCCGCCTGGCCCTGACCGGCCACGGCAGCCGGCGCGAGCTCTTCGGCCTCGCCCTCTACGTGGACTTCGCGGCCACGGAAGAGGATTGGCACGAGTACATGACACTATGGCGTTGATTTGAGCAGCCGCCTGAGTTATTGGTACCCTGGGTAACTGCGTGTGGCGCGCCCTCTCTCGAGCCCGCGCGCCCCATCCATCACCAGACTTTCACCGAGGCTTCTTCGTGGCGAACATCAAGTCCCAGATCAAGCGCAACAAGCAGAACGAGAAGGCTCGCCTGCGCAACAAGGCGGTCAAGTCCTCTCTGAAGACGGCCGTCCGGAAGTTCCGCGAGGCCGCCGAGCAGGGCAACACCGAGCAGGCCGTGGCGCTGCAGCGGGTGGCCGCCCGTCAGCTCGACAAGGCCGTCAGCAAGGGCGTCATCCACAAGAACCAGGCCGCCAACCGCAAGTCCGCGATCGCCAAGCAGGCCGCGGCGCTGGCCGCCAAGTAGGCCGAGCCCAGCAACCCGGCGACAGATAACGCCGCACTCCCACGGGGGTGCGGCGTTTTTGGGTTTTGCGGCTCTTTTGTCACGGTTTCGATATCACACCGCCATATCGGGTGCGTCACCGTTACAAAGATCGCCTTGCCCCTCGCCCAAGATGTGCTCGAAGGTGCACTAAACGGGCGAAGGGGGACACATGCGGGGGCCGTTGGTCGTCAAGAGGGCGTTCAGCGAGCCGCTGCTCCTCCTGGCCGCGTTCGGCTCGATCCTGCTGGCCACGACCACGCTGGTCGCGCTGACCATGTACGCCTCCTCGATCGCCGACGCCGGTGTGCGCAGGACGATGGAGACGGCCTCGTACCGGCAGACCGCGGCCACCATCAGCGCGCCCGTGACGGCGGAGACCTTCCCGAAGTTCGACCAGGCCGTACGCGCCGAGCTCGGCCGGGCCTACACCGAGCCGCCCGCCGTCACCACCAGCTTCCGCTCCGACTCCTACACCATGCCCGGCCAGGAGGGCCGCGAGCTGCCCGAACTGCTCAGGTTCGGCAGCTACGACGGGCTCGACCGGCAGGCCCGGCTCGTCGCCGGCGCCTGGCCGAAGCCGGGTGACGAGCCGGTCGAGGCGGCGATCTCGCTGTCGGCGGCCTCGGCGACCGGGTTCGAGGTGGGACAGGAGTTCACCACGCGGGGCCGGCTCGACCCCCGACCGGTCAAGGTCCGCGTGGTGGGCGTCTTCCAGCTCAACGACCCGTTCGGCGAGCGCTGGGCCGGCGAGCAGCTGCTCAGCCGGGGGGTCGAGCGCGGCGACTTCACCACGTACGGGCCGCTCATGGTGGCGCGCGAGACGTTCGTCGCGCGCTTCGCGACCAGCGTCAACGCGACCTGGACCGCCGTGCCCGACCTGCGCGCCCTCACGCCCGAGCAGCTGCGGCCGCTGGCCGGGGCGATCGCCCGGATCGGGGAGCGGCTGAAGGCGGGCGGCTGCCCGAGCTGCGTGGCCGCCGGCCACCTGCCCGAGATGCTCACCCAGCTCGACACCGCCTCGCTGGTCGCACGCTCCACCATGCTGATCCCGGTGCTGCAGCTCCTGCTGCTGGCCGCGTACGCGCTGATGCTCACCGCGCGGCTGCTGGCCGACCACCGGCGGATGGAGGTGGCGCTGCTGCGCTCCCGTGGCGCGGGCACGATGCGGCTGGCGGCGCTGGCGGGCGGGGAGGCGCTGCTCGTGGCGCTCCCGTGCGCGATCGTGGCACCGTTCCTGGGGCCGCCGCTGCTCGCGCTGGTCAACCTGCTGCCCTGGATCAGGTCCTCCGGGGTGCGGCTGGCGCCCGAGGCGGACGTGGGCACGTACCTCGTGTCGTTCGGGGTGGCACTGGCCGCGGCCGTGCTGCTGGTGCTGCCCGCGTTGGCCGGCGCGCGGCGTACGTACGTGGAGGAGCAGTCGGCGCGCGGGCGCGGCGGCGGCCGGGGCCTGATCGAGCGGGCGGGCGCCGACCTGGCGCTGCTGGTCGTGGCCGGGCTGGCCATCTGGCAGCTCCAGCGCTACGGCGCGCCCGTGACCGCGACGGCGGCGGGCGGGCTCGGCATCGACCCGCTCATCATCTCCGGGCCCGCCCTGGCCCTGCTCACCGGCGGCATGCTCGGGCTGCGGCTGGTGCCGCGCATCTCGAAGCTGGCCGAGCGGCTGACCTCCAGCCGGCCCACGCTCGCGCCCGCGCTCGGGGCGTGGCAGGTGAGCCGGCGGCCGCTCAAGTACGCCGGGCCGGCGCTGCTGCTCACCATGGCCATCGCGATCGGCATCGTGTCCCTGGCCACCGCGTCCACCTGGCGTTCCTCTCAGCTCGACCAGGCCCGCCACCAGGCCGGCGCCGACCTGCGGCTGTCGGGGCCGCCGGACGGGCCGGAGCTGGGGGCGCTCGGGCGCGGCACGGCGTTCACCGCCCTGCCTGGCATCACCGCCGCCTCCCCCGCATTCCGCGGGCAGACCGAGGTCAGCGGCGAGAGCGCGCTGCTGCTCGCGCTGGACGCGGCCAAGCTGGGCGAGCTGTTCCACCTGCGTCCCGACCTGTCGGCGCAGCCGGTCGGGGAGCTGGCCAGAGCGCTGGCAGGCGACCAGGCGGGCAGGCTGGACCTGCCGGGACGGCCGGCCACGCTGACCCTGCGCGCCGAGGCGAGCGCGGAGATGTCGCTGCGGCTGGTGGTGTCCGACGCGCTCGGCGTCTGGCGCGACGTGTCGCTCGGCGTGCTCAAGCCGGGCGAGAACCGGGTCGAGGTGGACCTGCGCCCGCTGGCCGGGCGGAGCGGCACGATCACGTACCCGCTGTCGCTGCGCGGCCTGGTCGCGGGCGCGCCGGAGGGCACCGCGAACCTGGAGGTGACCGGCCTGAGCGCCGACGGCCAGGACGTGGCGGTGCCCGCTCTCACGATGAGCGTGACCCGCTCGACGGCGGCCCCCTTCGTCCGGGGCCCCGAGCCGGGGCCGATGCCCGTGGTGCTGACCGCCGACCTGGCCGCCTCGCTCAAGCTGGGCGTCGGGCAGGTCGGGCGGGCCAGCATCGACCGCAGGGTGCTGCCGGTCAAGGTGGTCGGAGTGGTGGACACGATGCCGACCACCGCGGCCGGGCAGAAGGCCGTGCTCGCCGACTGGGGGACGATGCAGGCGTACGAGCTGGCCGCCGCGCAACCGCCCAGGCCGGCCACGGAATGGTGGCTGGCGGCGGGGAACGCCTCGACCGCCGCCGCGGCGCTCAAGGACCACCCCGAATGGGACGTCACCGCGCTCGACCAGCAGCAGCTGGCCGCCACGCTGCGGGACGACCCGCTGGCCAGCGGGCTGCAGGGGGCGCTGATGCTGGGGTTCCTGGCGGCGCTGGTGTTCGCGGTGCTCGGGTTCCTGGTCAACGCGGCCGTCGCGGCGCGGGAGCGGATGGCCGAGTTCGCGATCCTGCGGGCGCTCGGGGTCAGCTCCAGGCAGGTGTTCGGGATGCTGGCCATGGAGCAGGCGTTCGTCATCGGGCTGTCGCTGGCGGCGGGCACCGGGCTGGCCGTGGTCGTCGGCGTGCTGGTGGTGCCGCACATCGTGCTGACCGGCCAGGCCGCCGCCGTCACGCCGGACGTGGTGCTGGACATTCCGTGGGCGGTCACCGGCGCGATGCTGGCGCTGGTGGCCGGGGTGCTGTTCGCGATCGTCGCCGGGCTGGCACGCAACCTGCGCAGGCAAGGGCTCGGCCTTCGGGAGGAACAGTGAGGACCTGGCTGCTCGCGCGGGTGCACCTGGGCACGGTGGCCGTGCTCTTCGTGCTGACGTTGAGCGCCTGCCTGCTGGTCGCGGGCCTGCCCAGGGCCACGCAGGCGTCGTACGACGAGGCGCTGCGCCGCTCGCTGACCGCCGCCCCCGCCTTGCAGGCCGACCTGACCGTGGCCGTGGCGTCCGGCTCGCGCGAGGAGGACCTGCGCGAACGCAGTCAGTTCGACTCCCGCGAGCGCCTCTGGCGCGAGATCCTGCCCCCGGACCTGCGCCCGCTGACGCGGGCCTCCGGCCACATGAGCGCCAAGACCACGCTCACGCCGATCGCCGGCACCAGCGGCGGGGCCTTCATCAACCTGGGCTGGCTCTCCGACGCCGACCGGCGCGTGGACTGGGTCCGGGGACAGGCGCCCGGCGCGCCCGCCACGATGCGCCACGAGGGCGAGACGATCCCCGTCTTCGAGGTCGGGATCGTCGAGGAGGCCCTGGGCGAGATGGACCTGCGGCTGGGCCAGACGACGATCGTCGGCGAGAACGACTACGCCGCGGTGAAGATCGTCGGGGTCTTCCGCGCCAAGGACCCCGGCGACCGCTACTGGTCTCACAACGCCGACGTCCTGCACGTCATCGAGCAGCAGCCACCCGGCGGCCAGGACCATGTGAAGCACATCACCACGTTGATGTCCGACGCCGGGCTGACCGAGCTCAGCGGCGAGGGACGCCACCTGACCTATCGCTGGGTCCTGCCCGTCGACGGGAAGGCGGCCGGCGCGCTGGCCGCGCCCGCCCTCCAGGCGGCGGTGACCGAGTTCGACCGGGTCGTGGCGCTGCAGTCCGCGGGCTCCGCCAGCCGGTACCACGTCGAGACCGGGCTGCCCGAATTGCTCCACGACTTCCTGGCCGAGCTGTTCACCGCCCAGACCGTGATGTACCTGGTGCTCGGCGGGCTGCTGGCGGTGGCGCTCGGCGTGATCGTGCTGGCCGTGCAGCTCCTGGCCGACAAGCTGGATCACACGCTGTCGCTGACGCGGGCGCGCGGCGGGTCGCTGCGGCAGGTGGCGGGCACGGCGGCGGCGCTGACCGGGCTGGCCGTGGCGCCGGGGGCGCTGGCCGGGTACGCGCTGTCGTACCTCGTGCCCGGGCCCATACTGTCGATCGTGCACGCCGGGCCGGTGATCGTGGTGGTCGTCGCCGTCGGGTTCGCCGCCGTGCGGCCGTCCCTGGTCCACCGCCGGCCGCTGCACGAGCGGCGCGACGACGTGGCCGCCGCCCGGCCCACCGCCCGGCGAGTCACGCTGGAGGTGCTGGTCGTGGTGCTCGCGCTGGCGGGAGCGTACCTGCTGCGGGCCAGGGGGCTGAGCACCTCGGCGGGGCAGGATCCGTTCCTGCTGGTGGTGCCGATCGCCTTGACGGTCGCGGCGGCGCTGATCACGTTGCGCTGCTACCCGTACCCGCTGCGGCTGCTCGTCCGGCTGACCTCGCGCGGCCGGGCGGCCGTGCCGTTCCTGGGGCTGACCAGGGCGGCCAGGGCGCGCTCCGCCAGCGTGCTGCCGGTGCTGATCCTGCTGCCCGCGCTGGGCGTGTCGGTGTTCGCGGCGGTCGTGTCCGACGGGATCGCGGGCACGCAGCGGCTGGCGTCCTGGCAGGAGGTGGGGGCGCCGATCAGGATCACCTCGGAGGTCGAGATCCCGCCCGCCGCGATCGAGCGGATCCGCGGGCTCCCCGGGGTGAAGCAGGTGGTGCTCGCGCAGACGGGCCGGGTGCAAGTCGGGTACGGCGCGGAGCGGGCTGAGGCCATCGCCGTGGACGTGGCCCAGTGGCGCCGGATCCTGGGTGACGCCCCCATCGGCCTGCCCGCGCTGTCCGACGGGGGTGCTCTCGTCTCGCCCGAGCTGCGGGGGCGGGGCACGCTCGAGATCGGCTGGCAGTCCCGGCTCAAGCTGGCCACGCGCGGGCTGATCGAGTCGGTGCCCGGTTTCTACGCCAAGGGCAAGTTCATGGTCGTGCCCCCCAGCGTGCAACTCCGTCTCGCCCCGAACACCCTGCTGATCGAGGGGGACGCCTCGCTCGCCGCGCTGGAACGGCTGGTCCCGTCGGCCACCGTCACCTCCCAGGAGGCGGCCCTGGGGTCCATCCAGGACGATCCGCTGACCAGCACCGTCCGGTGGACGCTGGCCGTGGTGACGGGGGCGCTGGCGGCGTACGCGCTGATCGCCGTGGTGCTGTCGCTCGTCATCGGGGCCGCCGAGCGGGCCAGGTCGGTGTCGTTCCTGCGTACGCTGGGCCTGTCGGAGCGGCAGGCGCAACGGCTGACCGTGCTGGAGATCCTGCCCATGATCCTCGTCACCGCGCTGGTCGGGCTCGGCCTGGGCCTCGGCCTGCCGGCCGCGCTCGGGCCCGGCGTGGACCTGTCGCCGTACGCCGGTGACCTGCCGGTCGGCGACTACTCGCTCGACCTGTTCCTGCCGAGCGCGCTGGCGGCCGGGCTGGCCGCCGTGGCCGTGCTCGGTGCGTACGCGCACACCGCCATCAGCCGCCGCAGCAGCCTCGGCGCCGTCCTTCGAGTGGGGGACCTCACATGAACCCGACCCTGTCAGAGCTGGAAGCCAAGGCCACGCGGAAGAAGGCCGCCTTCGGCGGCGACGCGCACATCGTGTGCGACAACCTCGTACGGATCTACAAGACCGAAGGCGTCGAGGTCGTCGCCCTGCAGGGGCTGGACCTGGTGATCGACGAGGGCGAGCTGGTGGCCATCGTCGGGGCGTCGGGGTCGGGCAAGTCGACGCTGCTCAACGTGCTGTCCGGGCTGGACGTTCCGACTGCGGGGGTGGCCCGGGTGGCGGGCATGGACCTGCTGTCGATGAGCGCGCGCGACCGGCTGCGGTACCGGCGGTCGGTGGTGGGCTTCATCTGGCAGCAGACCGCCAGGAACCTGCTGCCGTACCTGACGGGCCGGGAGAACGTCGAGCTGCCGATGAAGCTGGCGGGCGGCGGTCGTTCGTCCGGGACCGGCACCGCGAGGCAGCGGCGGGAACGGGCCGACCAACTGCTGGAGCTGCTCGGCGTCGCCTCCTGCGCCGGCCGCAAGCCTCCCGAGATGTCCGGCGGGGAGCAGCAGCGCGTGGCCATCGCCGTCGCCCTCGCCAACTCGCCGCAGCTCATCCTGGCCGACGAGCCGACCGGCGAGCTGGACAGCGAGACGTCGGAGCAGGTGTTCGACGCGCTGCGCAAGGCCAACAGGGAGCTGGGGGTGACCGTGGTCATCGTGACGCACGACCCGCTGGTGTCGGAGCAGGTGGACCGTACGGTGGGCATCCGCGACGGGCGTACCAGCAGCGAGACGCTGCGGCGCGAGGACGCGGAGGGGCAGATCATCGCCGAGGAGTACGCCGTGCTCGACCGGGTGGGGCGGCTGCAGTTGCCCCGCGACTTCATGAACGCCCTCGAGATGGAGCGCCGGGTGCGCCTCGAGCTCGAATCCGACCACATCGGCGTGTGGCCCGCCCGAGAGGAGCCCTCAAGTGACTGATTCGCCCCTGGTCGTGGTGGAAGGGCTGCGCAAGGTCTACCGGACCGGGCCCAAGGAGGTCGTGGCGCTGCGGGACGTGTCGTTCTCGGTGTTCCCCGGGGAGCTGGTCGCGGTCCGGGGGCGGTCGGGGTCGGGGAAGACGACCCTGCTCAACCAGATCGGCGGCCTGGACAAATCGGACGCCGGGCGGGTCGTGGTGAACGGGCACGAGGTCACGGCCATGTCCGAGGACGAGCTGCTGGCGCTGCGCCGGGACGTGGTGGGGTTCGTGTTCCAGTCGTTCGGGCTGATCCCCGTGCTGTCGGCGGCGGAGAACGTGGGGGTGCCGATGCGGCTGCTGCGGATGCCGGTGGAGGAGCGGGAGGCCCGCGTACGGATGCTGCTGGCCCTCGTGGGGCTGGAACAGCACGTCAACCAGCGGCCGTACGAGCTGTCCGGGGGGCAGCGGCAGCGGGTGGCCATCGCCCGGTCCCTGGCCAACCGGCCCCGGTTGCTGGTGGCGGACGAGCCCACGGGGCAGCTGGATTCGCAGACGGGGCGGCAGATCATGGAGTTGCTGCGGGCGCTCGTACGGAGTGAGGGGGTCACGGCGCTGGTGGCGACGCACGACCCGAGCCTGATGACGCTGGCGGATCGGGTGCTGGAGATCAGCGACGGCGTGGTACGCGAGGCCGCCCTCACCTGACCCACCCGCACCCGTTGGGCCCGCACCCCTACTCCCCGAACCCCACCCCGGTCCCGCGCCCCAACTCCTCCCACTACGCCACCCCGACCCGCGCCCCACCCCCTCCCACTACGCCACCCTGACCCCCGCCCCAACCCCTCCCACCCCCGCAATGTCCACCCGGCCCCCTTGTCTCCCACTCCCGAGGCGCGTCCTCAATCCCTCAGGCTCGAAACCGGCGATCGCGGTCCGGCCGTCGCCGGCGGCCTCGACCAGGCGATCGCGGCCAGGTTGGCGGCCGCGACCAGCACCCCACCCACCAACGCCATCGCCGCCACCCCGGTCACCCCGGCCAGCGGCGCCGCCACCGCGAGCCCGAGCGGCCGCGCCGCGAACGAGATGAGCTGATCGAACGACCGCACCCGCCCCAGGGCACCTTCCGGGATCTCCTCGGCCACCACCGTCTCCCACAGCGGGCTGAGCACCCCCAGCCCGAACATCGCCACGAAATACGCCCCGGCCAGCACCACGACAGGCGCCGGCCCGGCCAGGGCCATCATGGGCAGCAGATAGCACGCGGCACCGACCTGCACCACGACCAGCGGCCGCCGGATCGGCAACCGGGGAGCGGCGAACACCCCCAGAACCATCCCCACGGTCCCGCTCTGCACGATCACCATCCAGCTCGCCTCGCCCCCCAGCCCCTGCACGGCCGTCACCGGTCCGAGCGTCAGGAACAACCCGGCCATGAAGTGCCACACCCCGTGCCCGAGCACACAGGCCAGGAACCAGGGCCGTATCCTGACCTCCCGCCACCCGTCGGCGAGATCCCGCCCGAACGCCGAAACCGCCCGCCCCCTGACAGGCCCTCGCCGACCCGCGACAGCCTTACCCTCTGGCGCCTGGCGGTGGCCCGCACCCCGCTCGGCGCGAGCCGCTCCTGCCGTGCGGATCCCTCCAAGGGTCACCGCCGAGCACGCGAACAGCACCGCCGTCACCCCCGCCGCCCAGCCGGGCCCGGCGGTGACGGTGATCGTGCCGGCGATCGCGGGGGCGGCCACGGACGACAGGCTCGTCACCACGCCGATGCGCGCGTTCATCCGCAACCTGTCCGGACCGGGCACCACCGCCACCACCAGCCTCGGAACGGCCGGGCTCCCGAACGCGATGGCCACCCCCGCCAGGGCCGACAACAACGCCAGGTCGAGCAGGCGATTCAACCCCAGGAGCAGTTCAACGGCGATGGCGGCCTGCGACACGCACCGGGTCAGGTCCGCGAGCAGCACGACCCGCTCGGGCCTGAACCGATCGGCCAGCACACCCCCGACAGGCAGGAGCAGCAGCATCGGAACCAGCTCACTCGCCAGCACGATCCCGACCGCCCCACCGTCGCCGGTGGCCCGCAACACCGCCAGGGTCAGGGTCGTCGGGATGAGCGCCGTGGCCAGAGCCGACAGGCATCGTCCAATCAGAAGCCGGTACGTCATGCCTCGAGACAATATTTCGCCAGCTAATGTTTCGTCAACGAAATACTTGCTGGCATATGATCCCGGCCATGGACGACTCCGTCGATCGCCACCTGGCCCGCTGGCGCGGCAAGGCGCCCTTCGACGAGCGGGTGGAGGCGATCGTGACCCGCCTGCAGTTCCTGGTGAAACACGTGGCCCACACCAAGGAGGCAGCGCTGGCGGAGGTGGGGATGCAGGACTTCGAGTTCGAGACGCTGCACCGCCTGGTGGCGCGCGGCGGATCCGCCACACCGTCCGAACTCGCCGCAGACCTGCTGCTCTCACCGGCCGGGATGACGGGCCGGCTGGACACGCTGGAGCGGTCAGAACTGGTACGGCGGGTGCGCAGCACGGATGACCGGCGCCGGGTGGACATCGAACTCACGCCGAAGGGTCACGAACTATGGACGGACGCGATGACGATCCGCGCCGAGGCGGAGGCCTCCGTCGTCAACGCCCTGCCCCCCGAAGACCAGGCCCTCCTGGACGGCCTCCTCAAACGGCTGCTCCTCCACGCGGAAACCCCCAGCTGACCTGACCCCCGCGCGCAAGCCGACCAGCCCCCTACCGCCACACCCAACCGACCCCGGCCCGACGCCTGCCCACACACCCGACATACCTCAGCTCGATATCCGCCCGCAGACTCAACAACCCCGGACTCGAACATCGGCCCAACCACGCACCCAGCCCGGCCGACACTCGTCGGAACGGCCTAAATGGCGATCGTTCGCCTACCGGCCTGTCCGGTTGGCCACGATGACCTGGACCGTGTGCTCCAACGCGTAAGCCGGATCCGCTCCCCCGCCCTTGACCTGCTCATCGGCGCTGGCCACGGCCTGGATCGCCCTGGACAGCCCTTCCGGCCCCCAGCCGTTGAGCTGCCGCTTCACCCGGTCCACCTTCCACGGCGGCATGCCGACATGACTGGCCAGCTGCCCACCCCGGAGGTTGCGCGGCGCGCTGCCGACCTTCGCCAGCGACCGCAGCCCACCGGCCAGCGCACTCACCAGCAGGACGGGCGCGACCCCGGTGCCCAGAGCCCACCGCAACTGCTCCAGAGCATCGGCCAGCCGCCCCTCGATCGCCGAGTCGGCCACGTTGAACCCGGTGACCTCGGCCCGCCCCTTGTGATAGCGAGCGACCGACGCCGCACCGATCGTCTTGTCCTCGCTGTCGAACGCCAGCTGACTGCACGCCGCCGCCAGCTCCCGCAGATCGTTCCCCACCGCGTCGAGCAACGCCTGGGCCGCGTCGGCGGAGATGTTCCGCCCCGCCCGCTTGAACTCCCCCTTGACGAAGTCGAGCCGCTCCCCGGCCTTGGTGACCTTGTTGACCGTGACCACCTTGGCCCCGGCCTTCTTCACCCCATCGACCAGCGCCTTCCCCTTCACCCCACCCGGATGGGACAGCACCATCACAGTGTCGTCGGAAGGCTGCTTGGTATAGGCCACGATCTCGGTGATGACGTCCTTCGGCAGATCCTGAGCGGACCGGATCACCACCACGGACCGATCCCCGAAGAGCGAAGGCGAGGTGAGCTGCGTGAGCTCACCGGTCGTGACCTTGCCCCCCACAAGATCATGCACGTCCGAGCCGGGGTCGGCCGCCCGCGCCGCCGCGACGACACCACTCACTGCCCGGTCGGCCAGCAACTCCTCATCGCCGAGGATCAAGGTCACAGGTGCTGGATCGGTTCCCGCCATGTCAGGCAGCATGCCATGCGCCACCGACAACCTGGTACTCGATCGCTCCCCGGCGGTGGGCCCTCACCAGGATGGGCCTGATCGCCCAAATCGTCGATCAAGACGCTGATCGAAATGACAGTGCCCAGGCCGGCCTCAAGCCTCGCTGTCATGATCGGCGACGCCGGACATCGGGCTCTTCACAACTGAGGGTGTAGCCGCGGGCCTGGGCCCGCGGGTCTTGGGCAGCCCCTCATGATGTCGTTGACAGTTTCCACCCCAGAGCGGAGCCGTGGAGGTGTGGGCCCGCCGCTGAGACTCTTGTCGGGCCGTGCTGGTGCCAGGCTGGTCAAGGTGGGTGAACACATCTGCACTCCCTCCTTCGGTGTCCGCCCCGGGGATACCCCGCGAACGCCCTCGGAGCCGACAGACTCGGTTGCTCAGGCAGCCGCTCCTTTGGTGGCGGTGGGACTCAGTCGCGGTCGGCGGGGTCAGTCGTGGGTGGACGGCCCTGGTCCAGGCGCGGCGTACCGGGCGGCGATGGTGTGGACGGCCTCGTCGACCACTTGAGCGACGCGTTCGGCGCTCACCTCCCAGCCCGGCACGAGGAGCGTCGGCCAGAAGACGTAGTTGGAGATCATGCCCAGGAACTGGGTGGCTGCGAGCTCCACGTCTTCGACCCGCACCGTTCCCGCCTCCTGCTCGGCAAGGAGGTAGCCGCGTACGGACTCGAAGTAGGGCATCTTCCCGCGCGAGAACTGCGCATTGGCGAGTTCGGGAAATCGCGGCAGCTCGGCGATGACGATTCGGAACAGGTCGGTCATCTGGGGGCGGCTCAACAGCTCGGCGTAGCGGCGACCGATGGTGCTGAGCCCGTCGACGATGTTGCCCGCCGGCGGAGGATCCTCTTCGTCAGCGGTTGCCCAGGACTCGGTGACGATGGCGTCGAACAGGGCAGCCTTGCTCGGAAACTGCTTGAACAAGGTGGCCCGCGAAACGCCCGAGCGCTCTGCGATCCGCGCCAGCGACGTCCGGTCGTAGCCCAACTCGAGGAACAGTGCGGTCGCGGCCGTCACGATCAGCGCGCGCTTCTCCTGGGCGACACGCTGGTGGTACGTCGTCACGGCCCTGCTCATGGACCGAGCATACAAGATGAGTGGCTTGACTCACCATTGCCACCGATCTAGTGTCAGGGCAGTGGTGAGCCACTCGGCTCACCATCGGCCGGCGTTCATCACTGAAGATCCCGGTCGGTCACCCCGTACCGAAGGAACATCTGATGAACCGCTTCGACAACCAGACCGTGCTCGTGACCGGTGGGACCGGCGGCCAGGGCTCGAGCCACGTACGCGCCTTTCACGCGGAGGGAGCGAACGTGGTGATCGGCGACATCGACGCCGAACGGGGCGCCGCTCTCGCCGACGAACTCGGGACCCGTGCTCACTTCACCCGCCTCGATGTCACCGACGAGAGCTCGTGGTCCGCCGCTGTGCTAGCCGCCGAAAGCGCCTTCGGCGCCCTGAACGTGCTCGTCAACAACGCTGGCGTCCAGAACCCGCCGGCGCCGATCGAGTACACGGAGCAGGCCACGTGGTCGCGCATCCTCGACATCAACCTCACAGGGACCTTCCTCGGCATCAAGGTCGCCGCCCCGGCTCTGCGCCGCGCGGCAGGGGGAGCCATCGTCAACATCGCCTCGACCATGGGCCTGGGCGGCACGGCTCACTACGCGCCGTACGTCGCCAGCAAGTGGGCGGTACGAGGTCTCACCCAAACGGCAGCACTCGAACTCGGCCGCGACCACATCCGGGTGAACACCATCCACCCCGGCGTGATCGCGACCTCCTTCATCCACGAACCAGCAGCCGGCGCCACCGCGGCAATCGCCGACTTCTACTCGCCCGAGCCGTTCGCCATCCCCCGCCTCGGAGAGCCGACCGACGTCACCCGTCTTCTCCTGTTCCTCACGTCATCGGACGCGTCGTTCATCACCGGTTCGGAGTACGTCATCGACGGTGGACTCCTCCTCGGCCCCGCTCTTCAGAACGAGACCGCATGAGCACTCCAGACACGACCGGATCGAACGACTCCGCACGGGACGCGTCTCTGTCCCATCTGCCCGATCCCATCCGGCGAGCCATCGAGATCACCCCCGCCGCGGGCACCAGAGAACGGATCATCGACATCACGACGCTGGGGCGCCGCACCGGCCGACCACGCCGCATCGAGATCTTCTTCTACCGCGCCGCGGGCACAACCTACCTGTGTAGCGGCGCGGGCGGGGCTGCGACCGACTGGCATGCGAACCTTCTCGCCAATCCCAACTTCACCTTCCACCTCAAAAACGGGGTCCCCGCAGATCTGCCCGCACGGGCCACGCCGGTCACCGACCCAGCCGAGCGTCAGGCCGTGCTGGCGGAGATCGTCGCGGATCTCAATCAGCCCCACGACCCCGGCACCATCCGGCCGACACGGCTCGAAGACTGGGCCGACAGCCGACTGATGCGCATCAGCTTCCGCCAGCGGCCGTAATCGCGGGATCCCTCGACAGACGACCTACTCCCAGCAGCTGAGGGTACGGTCGCGGCCTCAAGCGGCTCTTCACCAGATCAAGGGGGGCTGGAGCCGGCGCGTCGATGAGCCGATAGGCGTCGAGGTCTCCCGAGGAAAAGGCTCCTACACGCTCATCCTGAAAGACCTCGACGTGCCCGACGCCACCGTCGGCGAGCGCTTAGATGCGTTCGCCCGCCCCGATCTGACTACGTTCTGCCGACTCGACGAGCTCGGACTGGTCGTCACCGGCCAACGACTGGATCCTGAACGCGCGGTCCTCGCGTGCCGGGTCCTCGAACCTGACCAGTGGTGCCGCCGCCGCGGTTGCAGGCGGAGCGTGCGGGAGTGGTCTGCTCGTTTCCGACCCTGCTGGTGGGCTTGGGCGTCGGCTGGAGTGGTGACCGGCGTGATATCGATGAAGGCTCGCCGACCAAACCGGGAGGCTGGGACCTCGGCGACCCATTGCCGGCCGGGGCGCGAACGCGGCCAGCTTGTCGGTGGGCCGTTCCCACGGAATGCAGCTCCTCCTCGGTGAGTGTCTGAGCTGGGCTTTTATGGTCGCGCCTGCTTGATCGGGGTGCCGCCTGCGGACATCGTCAAGCCCACTCAGTGACGCGGAAGACCGAGAGCATGTCGTGCCGACGAGGATCCGCCTGGTCGTCGTACGGGTAGAAGGAAGCCTCGGCTCCGACCCAGCCACGCCACCTGGCCTTGTCATCGATGATCTGCAGCAACGGGTAGACATGGGAGTTGCCCTTGTAGCACTGGCTGCCCTTCGCCAGGCAACTGCACCAGTGCCAGTGCGTGTCACGGCGGTCCTTGCTCGTCACCTGCTGGATGTAGTTCTGCAGGCTTTGGTCCTTGTCGTACGGCGCCGCGCACCTGCAGTTGCTCGTCGATGCGGTCTTGTAGGTCAGGCACCAGGTCGTGTTCGTGCATCGGATGTACTGGCCCATGTTCCAGGTCCTGTCGACGTACGCGATGCTCCCCTTGGTCGCGCGGTGATAGGTCATGGTCAGCGGCGCGTCATGCCCGAGCACCGCCTCCATCGGCCGCCGCACGGTCAATCCGGCGTTGCTGCCGTAGCCGTAACCATGCGTGAACTCGCGGGCGTACTTGAACGTCAGGCGCGCGTACGTACCGTCAGGCGCGGTTTCGACCCACCATTCCTCGGTGCGCCACGCGGTCTGGTCCCAGGCGATGTTGACGTACTGACCTCCGGAAGCGTCGGCGTGCATCGTGAAGGACCCCGCTCTGATCTCTGTCGCAGGGGAGAGAAACCCGTTGGCGGTCTTGATGTCGCACGGCCTTACGGTGGTCGACGTGCCGGAGCACTTTCCACCGGGAACGGTGCCGGTGCCGACGCGGGCGGCCGGTGCGGTCTGGCTCCAGGCCCAGGTGTCGCTGCGTACCCGGCCGTTGGAGGTGAATCTGTAGGTGCCCAGACGCACCCAGCTGCTTCCGGAGGCTTCGTGCAGTGATCCGAAGGAGACGACGTAGTTCGCCTTCTCTCCAGGAAGTGCGGCGGCGCTTGCCGGACTTGCCGGGCCGAACAGCGCCGCTACCAGTAACAGCACGCAACCGATGTAGCGAATCATGAGCTTGGTTCCCTTGGCGACGATCATCGAGGCGGGAACAGTATCGTCCGGCGGTATACCGAAGGTATGCCGAACATGACTCCGCGTCGGGATGGCCCATCCTGCGGACCCCGACCTCGGCCGTAGGCTCATCAGCAAGCCATGGAAGTTGGAGAGCAGGTCCGCGTAGGCGCGGCCTGTACCGCTCCCCCACCTCGTAGCGACCGTCCCGCGCTCCCCCCACCTCCCAGAGATCCGTACAGCGCTCCGCCCACCTCCCAGAGATCCGTCCCGCGCTCCGCCCACCTCCCAGAGATCCGTCCCGCGCTCCCCCCACCTCCCAGAGATCCGTACAGCGCTCCGCCCACCTCCCAGAGATCCGTCCCGCGCT
>NZ_JBFANM010000030.1:0-136059 GCF_040674815.1 Nonomuraea sp. NPDC049709 | reverse complement strand
TGACCTCGCCGGACTGGTCGCTGTGGTCGGTGATCATCGCCAACATCTGGATCGGCATCCCGTTCAACCTGGTGGTGCTGTACTCCGGGCTGCAGCCGATCTCGCCGGACATCCACGAGGCCGCCGCGCTGGACGGCGCGAACGGCTGGCAGCGGTTCTGGAAGGTGACGTTCCCGCTGCTGCGGCCGGTGTCGGCGATCACGCTGCTGCTCGGCCTGGTCTACACGCTGAAGGTGTTCGACATCATCTGGATCATGACCAAGGGCGGGCCGAGCGGGGCCTCGACCACGTTCGCCACCTGGTAGTCCTGCCCTCGCCCGCTCCCCCGTCACGGCGCGCCGATCCGCAGCGCGGGCGGCACGATCTGCTCGTACGCAGGCAGGTGCTTGACCAGCCCGGTCGCGCGGTGGAAGGCGATGGCCGTGTCGAACGAGGTCCTCGAGAACCCGATCTCCGCCGGGATCTCGGCCCGCATGAGGTCCGGCAGCTCGGCCAGCGCCCTCGGGTCGATCCCCTTGAGGTAGACCGTCAGCATCCGGGTGATCTCGGCGGGATCGGCCTCGTGGATGAAGCGCTGCGCGCGCCCGAGCGCGTTCTGGAAGGCGGCGACCTCCTTGGGCTTCTTGTCGATGATCCGCTGGGTGGTGAACACGACGCCGTGCGCGGTCCGCTCCAGCCCGGGCACGTCGCCGGCGGCGGGCGAGATGAAGCGGGTGCCGATGCCGGCGGCCGCGGCCTGCTGGGCGATCGGCTGGAAGAAGGCCAGCGCGTCCACCCGGCCGGCCTTGAGCGCGCCCAGCGCCGAGGCGGCGGTACTGCCGAGGTTGACCAGTTCGCAGTCCGTGGCGGAGTTCAGCCCGACCCTCCCGAACAGGTACGTCACCAGCGCCTCGGTCCCGCTGCCCGGCCCCGTGATGCCGATCTTCTTGCCGCGCAGGGCGCGGATCCGCTGGTCGAGCGGATCGCCCGCGGCGGCGCCGGTGAAGGAGGAGCCGACGACCACGTCCACGTAGTACCGGTCCACCAGGTTGGCCACCAGCCGGCCCTTGTCGTCGATCCTGGCCAGGTTCAGCGCGTCGGTCAGCACCCCGGCGCCCAGGTCGATGCTGCCCGACTTGAGGGCCGCCGCCACCTTCGCGCCGGTGCCGAGCCGGGGCCGCTCGCCGAGCCTGACCCCCTCCTGGGTGAAATAGCCCTTCTGCTCGGCCACGAAGAGCGGGAAGAACGCGACGGAGTTGCTGATCTGGCCGACGTTCAGCACGCCCGGCGGCGTGGTGGAGCTGCGCTGCGCGCAGCCGGTCACGGCCAGGACGAGGGCGGCCAGGACCGGCAGGACCGCGCGCCGCACCGGCCACGGCACCGCCCACCTCACCGCCCACCTCACCGGCCGCCTCACTGCTCCGCCCCGATCGGCTTCCACCGGCCGACCCGGCGGTCGAGCAGCCCGACGACCAGGTTCAGCAGGGCCGCGATCACGCTCAGGACGACGAGGGTGGCGAACACCCCGGCGGTGTCGAACTGCGCGGCGGCGTCGTTGATCAGGTAGCCGAGCCCCCGGTTGGAGGCCACCAGCTCGCCGATCACGGCGCCGATGAGGGCGTACGGGATGGCCACCTTGAGCCCGGTGAGCAGCCCGGTCATGGACGACGGGACGACCACCTTGATCATGATCTCCCGCCGGCCGCCGCCCATCAGGCGCACGGCGTCGATCAGGCCGCGGTCCACCTCGCGCACGCCGGCGGCCGTGTTGAGGAAGACGAGGAAGAAGACCGTCGCGGCGGCCAGCAGCACCTTCATGTGCATGCCGATGCCGAACCAGACGATGAACAGCGGCGCCAGCGCCACCTTCGGGATCGCGTACAACGCCATGATGAACGGATCCAGCACCCGGTAGACGACCTGCGCCGAGGCCAGCAGGAAGCCGGTCAGCGCGCCGGCGACCGCGCCGACCAGGAAGCCGTACACCACCTCCTGCACCGTGATCCAGGTGTTGGACCACAGCGTCCCGTCCTGCTGCCACTGCACCAGGCGGGTCCAGATGTCGCTCGGCCGGCTGGTGAACGTGATGTCGAACCAGCGCTCGGCGGTCAGCTCCCACGCGACCAGCAGCGCCACCACCAGCGCCGCCCTGGCCGACCAGACCGTGACCGTGCCGCCGTGCCTGCTCCACCAGCTCCGGTCGAGGTTCACCCGCTCGATGGCGGTCATCGCGCTCCCTCCCGCAGGGCCCCGGTCAGCTCGCGGTGCAGGGCCACGAAGACCGGATCCACCCTTAACTCGTCGGCGTCCCTGGGTCTGGGCAGGTCGACGGGCCGGTCGAGCACGATGCGGCCGAGCCGGCCGAGCACCACGACGCGGTCGCCGAGCAGCAGCGCCTCCTCGACGTCGTGGGTCACGAACACCACCGTCTGCCCGCTCTCCCCCCACAGCCGCAGCAGCTCGGCCTGCAGGTCGCCGCGGAGCTGGGCGTCGAGCGCGCCGAACGGCTCGTCCATGAGCAGCGTCTCGGGATCGCCGGCCAGCATCCTGGCCAGGCTGACCCGGCGGCGCATCCCGCCGGACAGCTCGCGCGGGTAGTGCCGCTCGAACCCCTGCAGGCCGACCTTCCCGATCAGCTCCGACGCGCGTTCCCTGCGGCGCTGGGCGGGCACGCCGCCGATCTCCAGGGGCAGCTCGACGTTCTTGTGGACGCTGCGCCACGGCATGAGCGTGTCGGACTGGGTGAGGTAGCCCATCTCCGTACGGGGGCCGCGGACCGGCTCGCCCCGGTAGGTGACCGTGCCGGCGGTCGGCGTGGTGAGGCCGGCGAGCAGGTTGAGCATGGTCGACTTGCCGCAGCCGCTGCGGCCGAGCACGGTGACGAAGCTGCCCTCCGCGATCCGCAGGTCGAAGCCCTGCAGCGCGACGATGCCGACGTCGTCCTTGACGAACTGCTTGGCGAGGCCGCTGACCTCGATGACCGTACCGTTCCCTGGGCCGTTCCCTGGGCCGTTCCCTGGGGCGCTCATCGGGCGCCTGCCAGCAGGCGGGAGTTGTCGACGGCCATGGTCCTGATGTCCTTCTCGGTGAAGCCCTCGGCCAGCAGCCGGTCGGCGAGCAGGGCGAGGCCGTCCTCGACCGGCGGGTTGAACGGCTGGCCCAGATCGCTGGAGAGCACCGAGTGCTCGGGTCCCACGGCGGCGATGTGCTCGAACCAGGTCGCCCAGGAGACCTTGCCGGAGTGCGGCGTGGTGAAGCAGCGTTCGAGCAGGGCGCCCCGGGCCGCGAGCACCCGCTGCCGGTCGACGGCGACGCGCTGGGAGGTGAACTCCGGATGAGTGATCACGATGCGCCGCACCCCCTCCGCCACGGCCGCGTCCACCACCGTGTCGATCTCGTCCGCGCTGAGGTGGCCGGTGGCCAGGGTGAGGTCGTGCGCGGCGATCAGCCGCAGCACCTGCCGGGTCGGTTCCGGGACGGCGCCGCCGGGCGCGACCACCTCCACCGGGTCGGCCGCGATCCCCGCCTCCCGCAGCTCGGCCTGGAGCCGGGCCCACATGGGCGGCGTGGCCCCCTCCGGGTCGGTGGCCGTGCAGGCCCGCTGGTTGGCGCTGTCCACCGTGGGCAGCCACACGACCTGGGCGCCGCTGCGGGCGGCGATCTCGACGGCGATGGGGTTCATGCCGCCCACGGACGCGTTCAGGGTGATCGCGCCGACCGCCCCGAAGCCGGGCACCGCGGCCCGCACCACCGCCGCCCGCTCCGCCGTGGGCACATAGTGCGACTTGAGGACGAAACCGGCGAGCCCCACCTCGGCGAAGCGCGCCGCGAGGGTGAGGTCGTCGATCCGCCTGCGCATCACATCGGGCGCCACGTGGATGTGGATGTCGTAGGCGCCCGCGACCAGCTCGCGGGCTCGGGCGGAAGGCTTGGGATGGTCCGGCATGCCTGACCCCTAAATTGTCGCCATCTTGGTGGGACAAATTGTTAACAATATGGCCGACAACCGTCAAGGGGCCTCGCTCTCATTCCTGGCGGGCCCGCAGCGCCTCGATCACGCCGAGCAGGTGGCGGCGGGCCGCCCGCTCGGCCGCCTCCGGGTCGCCGGCGCAGATGGCGTCGATGATGGCCAGATGCTCGCCCAGCGACACCGCCGGCCGGCCGCGCTGCATGGCCAGCCGGAACTGGTGGCGTACGAGCTGGGCGCGCAGCCGCTCCAGCACGCCGCCCGCGGTGGACTGGCCGCTCAGCTCCCTGATGCGGCGGTGCAGCGCCTGGTTGGCGGCGGAGTAGCCGAGCACGTCGCCCGAGGCGACCGCCTCGGACATCCGCTCGCCCAGCTCGCGCAGCTCGCGGGCCTCCGCCGGGCCCACCCGCTCAGCGGCCTTGGCCGCGCACAGGCCCTCGACCACCATGCGCACCTCGGAGATCTCGATGGCCTCGGCCAGGGAGACCGCCCGCACCCGCGCGCCCCGGTTCTGGACCCGCTCCACCAGGCCCTCGTTGGCCAGCTGCAGGAGCGCCGAACGCACCGAGCTCCGGCTCGCCGAGAACCGCTCCGACAGATCGGCCTCGACGAGCCGCTGGTCAGGCACGAACTCACCCCGCATGATCCCGTCACGGATCGCGTCGAGCACCGTTCCCGGGTCTGTGGACACATTCCCTCTCTTAGATTGTCAACAATCATGTAGCCCATATCGTAACGACGATTGGCGCCCATGAGGTTGCCGTCAAGGAGGGAGGGGTGCCACCGTCAGCCGTGGCTGATGATCACCTTGCCGAAGCCGCCGCCCGGCTCGCAGTACGCGAAGGCGTCGTGGAGTCGCTCGAACGGGAACACCCGGTCGATCACGGGACGCACCCGATGCGCCGCGACGGCGCGGTTCAGCTCCAGGAAGTGGGCCCGGCTCCCGGTGGCGACCCGGTGCAGCGACGCGCCCGCCATGAACAGCGTCCCGGGGTCGATCGGCCGGGCCCCGGCGGCGCCGGACAGCCAGTAGCCGACGAAGGCCACCTCCCCGGTGGACGCGACCGACCTCAGCGACTGCTCCAGCGGGCCCGCCGCGTCCACGACCCGGTCGGCGCCGGCCCCGCCGGTCAGCGCGAGTACCCGCTCCGACCAGGCCGGATGTTCTCGATAGTTGATCACGTCGTCGGCCCCGAGCGCCCGCAGCCGCTCCGCCTTGGCCGCGCCGGAGGTCGTGACGATCACCCGGGCGCCGGCCAGCTTGGCGAACCGCAGGGTGAACAGCGACACGCCTCCCGACCCGAGCGTCAGCACGGTCGCGCCGGGGCGCAGCGGGCCGCCGGTGGTCAGGGCGTTCCACGCGGTCACCGCGGCCAGGGGCAGCGCCGCGGCCTCCTCGTACGACAGGTGGTCCGGGATCGGGACGACGCCGTCCTCGCTCAGGAGCGCGTACTCGGTCAGCACCCCGTCGATCGCGGTGCCGAGCTGGGCCGCGTTGTCGCGCCTGAACGGCCCGTCGAGCCAGCGGGGAAAGACGGTGGCCGCCACTCGGTCGCCCGGCTGCACCCCGCTCACGTCCTCGCCGACGGCCACCACCTCCCCCGCACCCTCGCAGCCCGGCACGACGCCCGGCCTGATGGGCAGCGGATACTCACCGGCCAGCACCCTCAGGTCCCGGGTGCCGATCGCGTTCGCCCGGATCCTGACCAGCACCTGTCCACGGGCCGGCTCGGGCTCGTCGCGGTCGTGCATCGTCAGCCCGGCGAGGCCATGCCCCGGTTCAAGGCGATAAGTCTTCATCAAACAGCCTTTCGTCATTGCCGACCGGCCAGGGCCGGTCACCCGCTCCGCGACCGGCCACCCCGGTGCAGGGTCGGTCGGTCGCTCTGGATCCTCTGCGGCGGCCTGACGTCCGGCAATTCCCCCGAGGGAATCGCCGAGTGTCGGGAGCTTCGGGTAGAAAGCTCCCGTGAGCCACGCAACCGTACGAAACGGCGTCGGGCCGGAGCTGAGCCGGTGGCGGCGAGCCCGCCGGCTCAGCCAGCTGGAGCTGGCGGGGCTGGCCGGCACGACGCAACGCCATCTGAGCTTCATCGAGAGCGGCCGTTCCCAGCCGGGGCGCGGGATCGTGATCCGGTTGGCCGAATCGCTCGGCCTGTCGCTACGCGAGCGCAACGACCTGCTCACCGCCGCCGGCTACGCTCCCGTGTTCACGGAGTCGGGCCTGGACGAGACGGCGTTGCGCCCCGTACGCGCCGCGCTCGACCAGATCCTGCACGGCCATCTGCCGTATCCGGCGCTCGTCGTCGCGCCGTACGGCCGGGTGGTGGCGGCCAACGACGCCATCGGGGTCTTCACCGAGGGCGCCGCGCCCGAACTGCTCGAACCACCGGTCAACATGTTGCGGCTCATGCTCCATCCGGACGGCATGGGGCCCCGGGTCCGGAACCTGGCCGAATGGGGCCGCCACGTCATCGAGAACCTGCGCGCCAGGGCCCGCCGCAGCCCGGACCCGCGCCTCGACGACTTCGTCGCCGAACTGACCGGGTACGTCCCCCAGGCCCCGCCCGGCCCCGAGCATCTCGGCTTCGCCGTACCGATGCGGCTGACCTGCGCGGACGGCGAGCTGCGGCTCATCACCACGCTGACCTCGTTCGCCACCGCGACGGACATCACGCTCGCCGAGCTCCACCTTGAGGCCTTCCTCCCCGCCGACCAACCCACCGCCGACCTCCTCCGAACCCGCGCCACCGACCCGCTGCCCAGAACCCCCGCAACCGGCCCGCTCGGGCACCCCTCGGCCGCCGGCGCGTGAGCCGCCGCCCTGGCCCGTTGCCCCGTCGAGCGGACGCCGGCCCCAGCCGGGGGCCGGTGCCCCCCTCAGCGGCGAAGCTCGCCGTCGAGGTCCTCTGCGGTCGCCTCCGAAACCCACCCGACGCCGTGTGCCCTGAGACAGGCGGACCCCGGTGCCCGAGCCACGACGCCCTGGGGATCCACTCGCGAACGGGCCGTACCAAGGGAGCCGGGGCGGGGGACGGTCAGGGCCCGGTGGCGGCAGGGTGAACGAGCGGGCGCGAACGAGCGGACGGGCGGACGCGAACCGGCGGGCGGATGCGAACCGGGCGGCGGGGGCGGGTGGCGGGCGGGGGCGATCAGTGCGGGGGTGTGAGCAGCGCCTCCACGACGTCGCGCAGGGGGCCGATCAGGTCGTCGGAGGTCGCGTCGCGCAACGGCTGCAGTCCGACCGCCGACCGCACGACCGCGACCCCGACGCCCAGCGCGACCACGAGTTCCGCCCGCAGCAGGCGTTCATCGTCGCGCCGCCCCCTCACAGGGGGTTCGCCGTCCTCCCGGCGCCCTCACCGGGGGTTCGCCGTCCTCCCCCGCCCCTCGCAGGGGTTCGCCGTCGTCCTCGCGCGGCCCCGGATCGCCCGAGGCTTCGAGGATCTGGCGGCTGAAGTCCTGCAGGGCCTGTCTGCGCAGGCTGTCCACGCGCTCGTCGCCGGAGACGCGCAGCAACATCAGCGCAGGGTGCTCGCTGAATTCCGGCCAGGCGCCGGCGGACAGCTGGCGGCTGAGGGCGGCGGCGAGGGCGGCGCGGTTCTCAGGGAACCGGTCGTCGCCACCGGGGAATCGGGAAGCGGATGCGAGGGCCGCCTTGAACAGGCCCTCCTTGGAGTCGAAGTACCGCTTGATCAGGGCGAGGTTGACCCCGACGTCCGCGGCGACGTCCCGGAGCGTGGTCCGGTCGTACCCGAGCCGGATGAACCGGGCGCGTACGGCCTCCAGGAGCGCCTGGCGGGTCGCCTCCGCGCTCGAAACGGGCGCGCGGCCGTTATGATCTCCTCGTCGTGAGGGGTCGGATCGGGACGAACCATGACGGCGGAGCCCGGACGCGCCGGCCGTGCGGCAGGTGAGGACGGCCGCCGAGGTGGACGCCGAGACGGTCAGCGAAGGGTCCTGTAAGGCCACCTGATTGCGAGGCGACGATGCGCGACCAGTTGCTCACCGCCCTGCGCGCCCGGCTCGCCACGGTGTCCGACACCGGCGACGCCGCCGGTGTGCTCGGCCCCGAGGCGGCGGACGAGGCCGAGCGACTGCTGGAGTTCCTCGCCATCGGCGACGGCGTGGACCAGGAGATCCTGCACGTGGCCGGCCTGCTGCACTGGCTGCGCGCCGCGGCCGGGCCCGAGGAGGGCAGGCAGGAGGCGTGGGCCCGGACGGTCGTCCTCCTGATGCCCCTCTATCTGGCCCAGCCGGACGCCCTGCCCGGCCAGGTGCGCTCCTCGTTCGCCGAGGCGCTCGGCCCGGACGAGCCGGTGGGCGAGGAGCGGGCGCACGCCTCCGCCGAGGCGCTGTCGAACCTGGCCATGTTCGTGCTCGAACGCTTCACCCGCCTCCGGCGGCCCGGCGACGGCGAGGCGTCGACCGGGCTGCTGCGCCGGTCCGCGTCCCTCCTGCCCGCCGGCCACCCCTCCCGCCCGACGGTCCTGAGCAACCTCGGGTACGCGCTCATGCTCCGCACCGCGCAGTCCCCACCGGACGGCGGCACCGAGCCACCGGACATCGACGAGGCCGTCGCGGTGCTCAGGGAGGCGTACCGGGACACGCCCAGGGAGCACTCGAACCACGCCCGCTGCGCCAACGGCCTGGCCCTGGCCGTGCGGGCCCAGGCCATGGCGAGCCGCCGCGACCCGGCGCTGCTGGCCGAGGCCGTGGAGCTGTTCCGCGCCGCCGTGGACACCGCGACGGACGCGGACGCGAACCTGCCCCAGATGCTCACCGACCTGGCGTCCTCGCTGCTGCTCCCGGTGGAATCGGGCGGCCGGGCCGATCCCGCCGCGCTCGACGAGGCCGTCTCCGCCCTGCGCAGGGCCGTACACCTGACTCCCGAGCGCGGCGCCGAGCGGCGCGCCCGGCTGAAGCTGCTCGCCGCGGCCGAGCTGCTGCGGTCGCCGAGACCCGCCGCCCCCGTCCGGCTCAGCCCGGAGACCCGGCGCCGCGTGGACGAGCTGACCGGCCTGGTCGGGCGGTCGATCCCGGCCACCGGCGGGGCCGCCTCGGACGAGCCGGACAACTGGCTCTCCGTCGCCGCCCGGCTGCTGGGCATCGCCCCGTCCGACGGCGAGGGGCACCACGCGCAGCTCATGGACCTGATGGCCGGTTTCCTGCGCGACCCGTCCGACGCCGGGCTGGAGCGCAAGGCGTTCGAGCTGCTGCGGCGTCGATCCGACGGGCTGAGCCCCGGCGACCGGCTCGACGCGATGCTCACCCAGCTCTACGCCCCGCCCGAGACGCCCCCGGCGCCGGTGGACACGGCGGGACTCGACGAGGTGCTCGGCCTGTTCGAGCAGGCGCTGCGGGAGCTGCCGGACGACCATCCCGAGCGCACGGCGCTGGAGCTGAACCAGGTCATGACGCGGCTCGCCAGGAACCAGCACGACGGGGCCGGGCGGATCGAGGAGACGGTCGCCCTGCTGACGCGCTCGATGGAGCTGCTGCCGGCGCTGATGAGCACCCTGAACCTGTCCGCCACCACGGTGGGCGACATGTCCATGATGAGCAACGCGCTGCTGTCGCCGTTCGAGACCCTCTCGGTGGCCGAGGAGGCGCTGAAGGGCCACCGCGCGAGGCTCGCCGCCCTGCCGGAGGACGACCCGGAGCACGCGGCGGCGCTGAAGGCCCTCGCCCACACGCTGTTCCAGCGCTACCAGCTCACCCATGAGGAATCGGACTACCAGGAGGCGACCGCGCGGGCCCGCCGGGTCGTCGCCGGAGGGACGGCGCACGCCACGCGGCTCGTGCTGGCGTGGGGGGTGGCGGCGCGGCTGCGGGCGATGTCGCCGCTCCCGCCGGACGAGCCGGGCCTGCGGTCGAGCGGCCTGGCCCGGCTGGCCTCCGACGAGGCCGTGTCCGCGATCGCCCGCGGCGACGCGCCGGCCGCGCTGGAGGCGATCGAGGAGGGGCGGGCGCTGCTGCTGTCCAGCGCGCTGAACGCGCGACGGGAGCTGGAGAACCTGCGGGCCGCCGACGCCGGGCTGGCCGGACGGTTCGTGAAGCTGCGCGAGCGGATGCGGGCGGTCGCCGCCGTGCACGGCCATGAGCCGACGGCGGCGGAGTTCGGGCGGCTGAGCGAGCTGGCCGGGGAGTGGAGCGAGCTGGCCGGCCGGATCCGGGCGCTGCCCGAGTTCGGGCGGTTCCTGATGCCGCTGCCGCTGGGCATGCCCGACCTGCGGCCGGCCGCCGCCGAGGGGCCGGTGGTGACCGTCAACGTCAACCCGCGCCGCTGTGACGCGCTGGCGCTGTGCGCCGACGGCGTCCGCCTGGTGCCGCTGCCGGACCTGCGGGCCGCCGACCTCGTCGAGCGGTCCGAGACGTTCCAGGCCGCGCTCGGCGCCTTACGGACCGGTACGGGTGCCATGGCCGGCCAGGCCCAGCGGGTGCTGCTGGACACCCTCGGCTGGTTGTGGGACGTGCTGGCCGAGCCGGTGCTGGACGCGCTGGACCTCACCGGGCCGCCGGAGGGCGGGGCGTGGCCGCGGCTGTGGTGGTCGCCGGCCGGGCCGCTCAACTCCCTCCCGCTGCACGCCGCCGGACGGCACGCGGTCGCCGGCGCGTCGGTCCTCGACCGGGTGGTCTCCTCGTACACGCCCACCCTGCGGGCGCTGCTGCACAGCCGCGCCCGTCCCGTGCCCGCCCGCCGTGCCGGTCTGGCCGTGGCCATGCCGGCCACGCCCGGGCAGGCGGCACTGCCGTCGACCGCGAGCGAGGCGGTCGAGGTCACCGCCCGGCTGCACGGGCTGTCGCTGATCGGCCCGGCGGCGTCGCGCGCCGCCGTGCTGGCCGCGCTGCCCGGCGCGAGCGTCGCGCACTTCGCCTGCCACGCCGGCAGCGACCCGGCCGACCCGTCGGCGAGCCACCTCCTGCTGCACGACGGGCCCCTGAGCGTCACCGAGATCAGCCGGCTCGACCTCGGCGACACCGAGCTGGCGTACCTGTCCGCCTGCGCGACCGCCCGGGGCGGCGCCAGGCTCGCCGACGAGGCGATCCACCTGGCCTCCGCCTTCCAGCTGGCCGGGTACGCCCAGGCCGTGGCCACGCTGTGGGAGATCGGCGACCGCGTCGCGTCGGCGATGGCCGCCGGCTTCCACGGCGAGCTGGGCGAGACGCTCGACGCCCCCGTCCGGATCCCCGGCGCGCTCGCGCTGCACACGGCCACCCGCCGCATGCGGGCGGCCATGCCGGGGCGGCCCTCGGCCTGGGCGGCGTTCCTGCACTCGGGAGCGTGAACACCCGGCCGTCAGCACACCTCAATGGACTCATTGCGGGCGCTTTGGCCATCCATGAATCCGTTGTTGGAAGCATGGCTAGGAAAGCTGGAGCGAGCCCGGCCGGGAGGTGGCGATGCCCCTGCGTCTGCGTCGGCTTTCTGTCCAGACGCGCCTCATCCTGGCCACGGCCGTGCTCTCGCTGCTCGGCTTCACGGGGGTCGCCGCGGTCGTGGACCTGCTGGTCCGCGGCCGGGTCGAGCAGGAGGTGTTCGAGAGCACCCAGCGGGCGGCCACCGAGTGGATCGGGTCGATGGGGACGGCGGACCCGCCGCCCGTGGCAACGTCGGACGTCAACCTGCTCCAGCTCGTGGACGTCAGCGGGCAGGTGGTGGTCTCCAGCCGGGCCGCCGCCGGCCGGCCGGCGCTGAGCGACATGTGGCCCGCCTCCGACGACCGGATCCAGCACGGCACCCGGTGCACCGCCGCCGGGTGCGTGATGTTCACCGCCACCCGGCCGTCGCCGCAGGAGGAGGAGCTGATGTGGGGCGGCGAGTCCCACGTGGTGTACGCCGGGATGGCGCAGCCGCCGATCCTGGGCACGCACCGCCTGGAATGGAGCCTGGCCGCCGGGGTGCTGGCCGCCACCGCCGTGGTGACCTGCCTGGCGGCGTTCCTGATCCGCCGGACGCTGCGCCCGGTGGAGGAGATGCGCTCCAGGATCGCCGAGATCACGGTCACCGATCTGGGCCTGCGGGTGCCGCCCCCGCCGGGCCGGGACGCGATCGCCATGCTGGCCCACACCGCGAACCTGACCCTGTCCCGGCTGGAGGCGGCGGTCGAGCACCAGCGTCACTTCTCCTCGATGGTCTCGCACGAGCTCCGTACGCCGCTGACCGGCCTGCGCGCCCGGCTGGAGGAGGCGCTGATGTATCCCGACACGGATCCCCGCACCGCGATCCGGGACGCGCTGACCAGCGTGGAGCGGTTCCAGATGATCATTGACGAGATGCTCATGCTGGCCCGCGTGCGGACGACCTCTCCGCACCGCCGCGAGCGGTTCGGCCTGGGCGCCCTGGTCCGGGAGGAGGCGACGAGCCGGAAGGCGGGCGTGCTGCTGCGGGTGCGCGTCCACGACGACCCGCAGATCTTCGGCAACCGCGTCCAGCTGGCGGAGGTGGTGACGAACCTGCTGGTCAACGCCGAGCGGCACGCCCGTACGTTCGTGGAGGTCAGCGTGGAGCGCTCCGGCGGGCAGGCGGTGATCGCCGTGTTCGACGACGGGGGCGGCATCGCGCCCGAGGACCGTGAGCGGGTCTTCGAGCCCTTCGTCCGGCTGGCCGACGGGCGGCAGCTCGACCCCGCGGGCAGCGGGCTGGGCCTGGCCATCTCGCGCGCGATCGCCCAGGCCCACCAGGGCAGCCTGACCGTCGAGGACTCGCCACGGGGCGCGCGGTTCGTGCTGCGCCTGCCCCTGGCGGAGGACGGCCACCATCCCGCCGAGGTGACCCGCGCCCGCTCCCGGTAGCGGAAATCGGACGGACGCCGCGGCCCCGGCGCCGGCCGATCCGCCGTCGCCTATCCGGCGGGGTCGACCTCGCTGAAGGATTTGCCCACGGCGATGTTGTCGTGCAGGAGCGTGCGGCTCGCGACCGCGGTGGGCCCGCTGTTCCACGCGGGCTTGTAGATGCCCCACTTGAGATAGCCGTGCGTGGACGCGTCGTCGTTGAAGGTGTTGGCACCGGTGGCGCTCACGACCTTGCGCCAGCCGGGGCTCTTGTGGGTCTGGTGCCAGCCGTCGATCGTCCCGTCAGTGCCGTGGCTCCAGTTGAACTTGAAGACGAAGTCGTGCCACTGCCCCGGTTTCACCTCGGCGAGGTCGAAGCTGGTCTTGCTGATGGAGCTCGGCGTGGAGCAGGCCCTGCCGTCGGAGTTGACCCGCAACCGCCACTTCCCCGAGGGTTGCACGCTGAGGAAGGCGCTGGGCGGCTTGTCGGGCTCGCATTCGTCGCGCCACGGCTTCCACTGGAACACGATGTCCTCGGCCGAGTCCTTCTGCCACGTGCTCATGATGTAGACGCTGAACCCGTAGTAAACGGTGTCGCCGGATCCGTAGTAACTGTCGTCGACCTTGAGCGTGTGGCTCTCCGCCCTGGTGCCGCCGGCGACCATCTGGTCGCCGTACTTCAGCTGGCTGCGCAGGGCGTACTTCCCGGTCCTCGGCAGGTCGTCCACCTGGATCGAGGTGCGGCAGCATTCGTTGAAGCCCAGCTCCGGGTTTCCGGAGGACCTCGACCCGTCCTCGTAGCCGAATCGCAGGGCGGCCGCCGCTCCGGCGTTCGCCGGGGCGTCCACCACCGCCAGCCCGGCGACGACGAGCACGGCCAGCGCCGCCGTCGATCTCATGGTCTTCATCGTGTTCGCGTTCGTCTCCCCAAAAAAGAGATACCCGCTGCCCCCGTAGCAGTGGGTATCGGCGTGGCCGCGCCACGACTGATCGCCACTCTACGGAGGCGCCACGGGCACCGGTGTCCGGTGAACGCCCTACAACGGGTGGTTGAGCTCCGCCAGCGTGATGAGGCCGTCGTCGAGGGCGCGGCCGACGAGCTCGCTCTTGGTCCGGGCGGCCCGGCCCACGTTGGCGTACTTCACCCGGACCCGCGTGATGTAGGTGTCCACGGTCTTGACGGTGATGTTGAGCTTGGCGGCGACGAGCTCCTTGGAGGAGGACACGAACCACGCCCGCAGCACCTCGGTCTCGCGCTGCGACAGGCGCGGCCGGCCGGGCGCGTCGTCGGCGACGAGCGCCCCCGACAGCGACGGCGCGGTGTAGGGCTCGCCGCGCGCGGCCGCCCGGATGGCGGGCACCAGGTGCTCGGGTCCCTCCCGCTTGGTCAGGTAGGCCAGCGCCCCGAGGTCGACGCATTTGATCGCGGTCGCGTCGTCGGTGTGCTGGGAGTACACGATCACGCGCCGGCCGTTGTCGACCAGCCTGCGCAGCTCGCCGAAGTCGGGCCGGCGCGGCACCAGCTCCAGGTCGAAGATCACCACATCGGCGGCGGCGCCGGGCCCGGTCCAGACGTCGGCGAGCCGGTCGCCGGCGTCGATCAGCTCGATCGGCGGCACCGCCTCGGCGCACCAGGCGCCCACTCCGGCGGCGATGGCCGCGTGATCATCGATGATCACCGCGGTGATCCGTTCCTCCGGCACGTTCACCTCAACTCGCCCCTGATGCTTTCATTCCTATCGAGATGACCTGTTGTCCGGAATGTCAGACCTAAGATACTCACCTGGATGATCGACGTCAGTGGAGATTCATGAACGAGCGTGGGAGTTTTCTCAGCGCGGTGGCGGCCGTCGTGCTGGCGCTGCTCCTCGTCCTCGGTCTCGTCACGTCCATCCAGCGGTACGTGGCCGGTCCGGACAGGAAGGACGGCGGAAGCGACGGCGGCGGCGACATGGTGCTCGCCCTGCCCACCACGGCCGACCTCTACCCGGCCAGGACCAAGCCGTTCACCAGGCCGAAGCACTGCGGCCTGGACCGCGCCACCCTCAGGACGCTCGCGCCGGGCGCCACCGAGATCCAGCGGAAGACGGGCTGCTCCTTCCTGATCAGCCCCACAGCCGTACCGGGCCTGCAGGGCGTGCTGCGCGTGAACTTCCGGGCGGGCACCCTCCCCGAGGCCATGCGCAGGTACGACCTCGCGACCAGCCAGGGCACCACCGGCCTGGCCGGCGACACGTGGCGCCGGGTCACCGGGCTCGGGGACGAGGCGATGGTCCGCTACCGGGACGACATCGGCGTCTCCGGCCAGGCCGAACTGCACTTCAGAGCGGGCACGGTGACCGCGGAGGTCCTGTATCGGATCGCCCGCGACACGGGCCAGAAGGTCCAGTCGGTGCCGGAGCGACCCACGGTGAACGCCGCCATCCGGGTCTCCGCCAAGGCGGCGGCCGCCATCGGGGCCAAGGTGACCCGCCCGGCGCGGGCCGCGGCGGCCAGGCGGAGCGAGCCCGCCCGCCAGGCGCCGGACCCGTGCGGCCTGGCCGGCGACGAGGCCCTGCTTGCGGCGGGTCTCGACCCCGCCCCGCGCCGGGGTGCCGGCGCTGACGAGCGGGGCTGTTCCTGGTCGTCCGCCGAGGGCGGGCGCTCCCTCCTGGTGCGCGTCACGTCGTTCCCCGGGAGCAGGCATCGCAACGGGGCGGCGGAGGCGGACCGGGCGTTCGTCCGGCTCTACCACGACACGCGGAAGGCCGCGCGCTCCTTCCACGCCCTGCGGGGGCCGGGCGATCGGGCCATGGCCGGGTACCGGCCCGACGCCGAGGTGTCCGGGGGGAAGGGGACGGCCGGCGAGGGCAGGGTCGCGTTCCGGGCCGGCGGGCTCCTGGTCGAGGTGACGTACGCCGGCACGTCCGGCGGCAGGCCGCTCACCGAGGCCGCCGCCCTGAACCCGGCCCACGCCATCGCCGAGGCCGCGGCCGCCGCGCTGCCGAAATGACCGTCAGGTGCGCGCCGCCCACCTCCCCTCCACCTGACCGGCTCGGTCGTCAGCGGGCCAGCCGACCCAGCAGCGCCGAGGCCGCCGTGATGCCGAGCGCGGCGGCCACGAGCAGGACCGCGAAGTCCAGCGGCAGGTGCGCGGGGATGCCGAGCAGCAGCCCGCGCAGCGCGTCCACCTCGTAGCTGAGCGGGTTGATCGCGCTGATGGCCTGCAGCCAGCCGGGCATGGCCGTGGTCGGGTAGAGCGCGTTGGAGGCGAAGAACAGCGGCATGGTGATGGCCTGGCCGATGCCCAGCAGCCGGTCGCGGGTCCGTACGATGCCGGCGATCGTCACCGACAGGCACGCGAAGAACGCCGACCCGAGCAGCACCGCCAGGATCACCCCGGCCAGCCGCAGCGGGTCCAGCGTCATGCTCACGCCCAGCAGCGCGGCGATGAGCACCACGACCACCGCCTGGATGATCGCCTTCACCCCGGCCGCGAACGCCTTGCCGGTGACCAGCGCGGCCCGCGGCGTCGGCGTGACCAGCAGCTTGGTCAGGACGCCGGAGTCGCGTTCCCAGATGATGTGGATGCCGTAGAAGATGGCGATGAACATGGTCGACTGGGCGATGATCCCGGGGGCCAGATAGTCGCGGTAGGGGATGCCGCCGGTCGGGATCACGTTGATGCGGGTGAACGTCTCCCCGAAGATCAGCAGCCACAGGGCGGGCTGGACCGCGCGGGTGTACAGCTCGGTACGGTCGTGGCGCAGCTTCTGCAGCTCCACCACGCACATCGCGACGACTCTGGCCGGGACCAGCCGCCACGCCGGCCGGGACCGCGGCGGGACGAGCAGCAGCCCCAGCGCGCCGTCAGCCGACGCGGGAGGCGGTGTTGCGGGTGCGGCGGACATCGCGGAACTCCCCTCCGTCATCGAAACCCGTGCCGGCGACGTCGCGGAAGACGTCCTCCAGGGTCGGGGACGAGCCGTCGCCGCGGCGGGCGCGCAGGTCGTCGGTGAGCCGGCGCGGCGTGCCGAACGCGCGCACCTGCCCCTGGTGCATGAGCGCGACCCGGTCGCAGTACTGCTCGGCCTCGTCCATGTAGTGCGTGGTGACCAGCACGGTCATCCCGCTGGCGGCGCGCACCGCCATGATGTGCTCCCACACGACGGTACGGGCGATGGGGTCGAGCCCGATCGTCGGCTCGTCGAGTATCAGCAGGCGTGGCGCGCTGACCAGCGCCTGGGCCAGTTCGAGCCGGCGTACCATGCCGCCGGAGAAGGTGCCCGCCATCCGGTCGGCGGCCTCGGCCAGCCCGACGGCCTCCAGCGCCTGGCCGACCCGGGCGGCGCGTTCCCGCCGGGGCACGTCGAAGACCCGCGCGAAGAGGGAGACGTTCTCGCGGCCGGTCAGGTTCGCGTCCGCCGACAGCTGCTGCGGCACGTAGCCGAGCAGGCGGCGCACCGCCATCCGGTCGGTGGCCACGTCGTGCCCGAAGACCCGGACCATGCCGGACGGGACCGGCAGCAGCGTGGTCACGCAGCGGATCGCGGTGGTCTTGCCCGCCCCGTTGGGGCCGAGCAGGCCGAACACCTCCCCGGAGTCGACCGCCAGGTCGAGCCCGTCGACGGCCGTGGACCGCCCGAAGGAGTACCGCAGCCCGGTACACGTGAGCGCGTCCCCTCCGGAGAGCAGCCCACCCGCGATGCCCCCGCCACCCGCGCCCTCGCCCGTGACGCCCCCGCCACCTTGTGGGCCGCCATCACTCGCCATGCCATCGCCGCCCGCCATGCCATCGCCGCCCGCCATGTCGTCATCGACCGCCATACCGCCGTCGCCGCCCGTCATGCCGTGGTCACCTCCTCCTGCAGGCCGTCGGCCAGCCTGCGCAACGCCGGGAGCGCGGCGGCCAGCGCGGCGCGATCGTCCTCGCCGAGCCGCGCCAGGTGCTCGCGTACGAGCGCCACGCGGCGCTCCTGCCAGGCCCGCAACCGCGCCTCGGCCTCGGGGGTGGCCAGCAGCCGGACGGACCGGCGGTCGTCGCGGCTCGTCTCACGGCGCAGCAGCCCGGCCCCGGTGAGCTGGTTGACCAGCGTGGACACCGAGTTGCCGGCCAGATAGAGCTCCTTGGCGGCGGCCGAGACGCTGATGCCGGGGCTGGCGACGACCAGCCGCAGCAGCTCGACCTGGGCGCCGCGCAGCCGCGGGCCCGCCATCTCCTGGCGCAGCCTGCGCCGGACCAGCCGGTGGATGCCGGTCATGACGCCGGCGAAGGCGTCCGGCAGATCCTCTGCACTCATGTCCGAAATATTAGCTCTGCTTACGATGTAATGGAAAGTGTCCTGCTCAAACCCCATCTACAGGACACTTTCCCCGGATGAGCCGCCGGACGCGTACCCGCAAGTACGGGGACCGGCCACGGCGGACCGGTCAGTCCTCGGCCACCACCGCGACCGGGCAGGGCGCGTTCTGGAGCAGGAACCGCGCCGCGCCGAAACGGGCGGCGTGCCCGCGCCCGACCACCATGAGCGTGGCCCGCCCGGGCCCCTCCCCCGGCCGGTATCCAGCCGGCTCGACCCGGACCTGCGGGTGCCGTGTCACCCATTCGGCCAGCTCCCCGTGCGCGGTCAGGGGCGCCCGGCGCAGCGACGCCTCGGTGAAGGCGAACTCGAGCACGGAGGCGTCCGGCGCCCTGTCGGCCACGACGACCGGCCCCGGTTGCGACGGCGGCGGCAGGGGGCCGGGACCGCGCACGACGACGACGGGGCAGGCGGCGTGGGCGGCGACGTAGCCGGCGACCGAGCCGACGACCGCCCTGGGCAGCGCGCTCAGGCCGCGTGACCCCACCACGACGAGGTCGGCCTCGCCGGACAGCTCGGCCAGCCGCCGGGCGGCGGAACCCTCGTACAGGTCGGTCTCGACCTTCAACCCCGAGCTGCTCGCGCGGGCGCATTCGGCGCCGTGCCACAGCACGTGCTCGGCCGCCCGGCGCAGGTGGGCCTTGACCTCCTCCTCCGCCTCGCCGTAGGGCCACTGCCAGGCGTGGACGACGGTCAGGGGCACCTTCCTGAGCTCGGCCTCGTCGAGCGCCCAGTCCAGGGCCTGCACCGAGAAGTCCGAGCCGTCGTATCCGAGCACGATCCCACCCATGTCAGCCCCCTTCCCTCCCAGCCTCTCCCCCGACCGCTTCCTCGCGTAGGGCCGTGCGACCGCGCCTCAGGGGCCGTTGGTCCCTCGCACGCCCGGCTCCTGGCAGCGCATGACACGTCAGCGTCGGCTTTGAGTCCTCATTTGAGTAGGGGGTACTCACGACAGTTCGCCGCGGTGGCGCCCATCCTGAAGAGGTCCTCAGCTCGGGAACGGAAGGAGATTCATGCACCTCAAGGCTCTCCTCAGGCAGCACCATGTGCCTGGACACGGCTTGGCGTAGCCTCGCCTGGGCAGCCCGGATCGACCACAGCGTCTCATCTCGCGCCGGCGCGGATGCGACGACGGGGACGTGCTCAACGCGCGGGAAGTCCGGATACCGGGCGCGCAGCGACACCCGGTGGCGATGGCGCCGTCCGTCTCGGCCCGGCGCGCCGAGCAGTCGCACGGCCGATCGAGCCGGCCATCCCATTGATCATCGTCTGCGCTCGCTGACGTCCACTTGGTGATTCACCCCCACGCAGAATGCGAGGTCGGGAGTTGATCGAAATTGTTCTCGGTGTGATCGCGAACGTACTCGGCGATTACATCACCGGATTGCTGACCAATAGGCAGACCGAGCGGAACCGAGCCGAACTGGTCGCGCAGATCGAAAGACAGATCACGGCAACTCAGGCACTGGACAGCAAGGTTGAGGCTACGGCCCTGGCGGTCCGAGAACTCGACGTGATCGTCAGGCAGGATCGGGGCCTCTCCTGGCAGGACGACCGCTTGGTCGTTCGGCCATCCGGACGGATCCGGAAAACGCTCCCGTCACCGCAGCAGGCGCTGGACGAGCTGGTCGCCAACATAACCGCACGCCGCCGCGAGCTGGGACTCCCGCTGACGTCCGAGGAGGCCATGGCCAAACGCGACGGCAGACCCGCCGAGGGCGAGCTCATCCCGCCGGAGCCACCCGCTCCGTCGGCTCCGGCGGCTCCGGCGGCTCCGGCGGCTTCAAAGCCAGATCTTCGAGCTGAGATTCTGAACCTGCCGACGGAGGTGCTTCGCGAGAAGGAGCGGCGCCGGAAGGAATCCGGGAGTGACTGACTCGATAGCACAACGTTTCGCCGATGCTGTCGGCCTTCATCTGATCGCCAATTTTCGGCCTGACGTGAAGCCGGGGACTCCGCTGTTTCTGGGCATCCAGGGCCCACCGGGCGAGGGGAAGACCTACCAGGTCGAGCGGATCCTGGAGAAGGAGAGCATTCATTCTGTCCTGCTGTCCGGTGGGGAGATGGAAAGCCCGAACGCCGGAGCTCCGGCGGCCAGAATACGAACCGCCTACCTGGAGGCCGGCATGTACGCCGACACGGGCACTCCAGCAGCGATGTTGCTCAACGACGCCGACGCTGCGATCGGCAGCTGGGGCGACCTGACCCAGTACACCGTGAACACGCAGAATCTGATCTCCGAGCTGATGCACCTGGCGGACTATCCGACCCGGGTGGAGGGCAAGCAAGTGCGTCGAATCCCGATCATTCTCACCGGAAACGACCTCACCCGCCTGTACGCTCCCCTGCGACGCAATGGGCGGATGCGTATTTTCAGCTGGCGCATGGATTCCGCAGAACGGGCCTCAGCGGTGCACTCGCTGTTCCCCTGGCTGAGGGAGCAGGAGGCCGGCGATCTCGTTCGTAGCTTCCCCGACCAGCCGATCTCCTTCTGGGCGGCGGTGCGACGCCGAATGGACGATACCGCCCTCACCACCGCTCTGCACAGGTACGGGCTCGGCGAGCTTGCCAAGCAGCTCGTCTTGGGCAGCAGGGTGCAGATCAACGACCATCCCCAGCCGATCGAGGACATCATCACGGTGGCCAAGTTCGTTTCCGCCGACACGGCACACGATTTCCTCTCGTCCTAAAACGCAGGGAACAGGTATGGCCATTGCCAGGACCGCCACATACACCGCGACCTACGCCCGTGGCGAACTCATCAAGCTCCAAGTGCATCGCATTCTGGCCCGCTGTTCTAATGACCAGGTTCACATCCGCAATCTTCTCCGTGGGGTGGAACGACGCTGGATCAGCGAGATCTCCATCTACGGGCTGGACCAGTTCGGTACCTGTCATGTCGAACTCTTCGTCAAGATCGACTGGGGCCGGCACATGCTGCACATGTCCGCTGGGCGGGACACGGTCCAGGTCGACGCAGGCTGGCAGGACGGCGTTGCCACCGAGATCGATCTGGCACTGCAGAAGTTCGAGCTGGTCACCCGTGAGCTCGGGCTCCGCAAGATCGTGCATAGCCGCTACGCCTACGGCGTCGACCGGGACATGGCCAACCGAGAACTCGGCATGAGCCCTGCGAACCCGGTGCAGTGGCGAAGTGGCTTCTACGGCACCACCATGAGCATCCCCGAACTGGACGAGGTCACCGCCGGCATCAACCTCGCCGGTAACGGCTAGAGAGCGGCCGGTCAGGGGCGGCCGGCCGCGATGCTGGTACTGCGGTCACGCCACCCCGCTGACGTGCGGAGTTCTCAGCGCACCGGCAGCCCCGTGACCGCGCGGCCGATGATCAGGCGCTGGATCTCCGACGTGCCCTCGAAGATCGTGTAGATCTTGGCGTCCCGGTGGAAGCGCTCCACCGGGTGTTCCCTGGTGTACCCCGCGCCGC
The DNA here is from genome assembly GCF_040674815.1 of Nonomuraea sp. NPDC049709. NCBI lineage: Bacteria > Bacillati > Actinomycetota > Actinomycetes > Streptosporangiales > Streptosporangiaceae > Nonomuraea > Nonomuraea sp. NPDC049709. The sequence continues at coordinate 114,554 of NZ_JBFANM010000030.1, read as the reverse complement.
CCAGGATCTGGATCGCCTGCTCCGTCACCCACACCGCCGTCTCACCCGCCACCAGCTTCGACATCGACCCCTCGGCCTGCTCGAACTGCCTGCCGTTGCGGGCCATCCACGCGGCCCGCCACGTCAGCAGCCGGGCCACGTCCACGCGGGTGGCCATCTCGGCGAGCAGGAAGGCGATGGCCTGGTTCTCGCCGATCCGGCGGCCGAACTGCTCGCGTTCGCGGGCGTAGTCCCTGGCGTACTCGAAGCCGGCCCGCGCGATGCCGACCGCCATCGCGGCCACCGACGGGCGGGTGGTCTCGAACGTGCGCATCGCCGCCTGCTCCCCCGCCCGCTCCCCCTTGCGTACGCGCGCCAGCCGGGCCTCCAGCTTCTCCTTGCCCCCGAGCAGGCACGAGCCCGGCACGCGGACGTCCTGCAGGATCACCTCGGCCGTGTGGGAGGCGCGGATGCCGTGCTTGCGGAACTTCTGTCCCATCGACAGCCCGGGCGTGCCGGGCGGGATGACGAAGGACGCCTGGCCCCTGGTGCCGAGCGACGGGTCGACCGAGGCCACGACCACGTGCACGTTCGCGATGCCGCCGTTCGTCACCCACGTCTTGACGCCGTTGAGCACCCAGTCGTCCCCGTCCTGGACGGCCCGGGTGCGGATGGCGCCGATGTCGGAGCCGGCGTCCGGTTCGGAGGCGCAGAACGCGCCCAGCTTGACGTCGTTCTCCGTGCCGAACATCTGCGGCAGCCACTCCCCCATCTGCTCGGGGGTGCCGTTCGCGGCCAGGGCGGCGGCGGCCAGGCCGGTGCCGGTGATGGACAGGCCGATGCCCGCGTCGCCCCAGAAGATCTCCTCGAACGCCACCGGCAGCGCCAGCCCGCTCTCCTCGAACCACTGGGTGGCGAAGAAGTCGAGCGAGTACAGCCCGATCTTGGCCGCTTCCTGGATGACCGGCCAGGGGGTCTCCTCGCGCTCGTCCCATTCGGCGCCCGCCGGGCGGATCACGTCGCGGGCGAACGCGCGCACCCAGTCGCGTACCTCGGCCACGTCGCCGCTGAGCTCCGGACAGAACCCCGTCATGTGCTGCACTCCTCGAACCGTCCCATGCGTTACCGGTGGTAACACCCTACCGGCCGGTAGCGGCGCCAGGAATGCCCCGGCAGCCCTCAATCAGGTGCGGGCGAAGGTCGGATCGCCGGTCGACCTGCGGGCGAGGGAACTGTTGCTCCGTGGTCCGGCAGGCGTACTTCGACCGGACGCGAGGTCCCGGCGTCCGCGCAGGCGGTCGTCGTGGCCCGCTCGCCCGTGGAGATTCCGTGGCCGGATGTGCGCGGCGGCCCCCGATCTTCACGGTCGGTGGTCTAGTGCGCGGCGGCTGACCTCGCGTGCAGCCGGCCCGAGGCGAGGACGGCCAGGGCGGCTGCGGTCATGCCGATCGCCAGGCCGTACATGAGCGGGGTGAAGCCCCCGAACGCGGCGGCCACCTGCGGGCCGACGCTGCCGCCGACGGCGAGCGCGAAGGAGAACAGCGCCAGCGCCGTCCCGCGCGCCCGGCCGGCGCCGGCGGAGATGGACTCGTTCATGCTGGGCAGCCCGCCGGTGATGGCGGCGACGTAGAGGGCGAGCAGGAGCACCAGCACGGTGGTGCCGGTGACGCCGACGGCCGCGAGCGCGAGGGCGCCGGCCGCCAGGAACACCACCGCCCTGGTCGTCGTGGGGATCCGGGCCAGCCAGGGCATCAGGACGGGCACCAGCACGATCGACGGCAGCCCGGCCGCGCGCAGGGCGAGCAGCTCGGAGGGGGAGCTGACGCCGTAGATCTGCAGCCCGGTGTACACGGCCACGAAGCCGGTCATCAGCATGATCGTGGCCAGGTAGCGGAGGCCGAGGACGCGGTGGAGCAGCAGGCCGGGCAGCGGGCGATAGGCCGACAGGGCGGATCCGGCGCTCTCGCGCGGGAGGTCGGGCAGCATGACGGCGCGCACGCCCAGCGCCGTCACCACGAAACCGGCCGCCGACAGCACGAACATCCCGCGCCAGCCGGTCACGTCCACCAGGAGCTGGGCGGCGACCTGCAGCAGCACGGCCGAGGCGAGGAACGCGCCGGTCACCGCCGCGATCGCGACCACGCGGCGGCGCGGCTCCAGCCGCTCGCCCAGGTACGCCATGCCCGCGGGCGGGAACATCGCCACCGCCACACCCTGCACGCCCCGCAACATCAGCGCCACCTCGGGAGAGGGGCTCAACGCGACCAATGCCGATGTAAGGGCGGCCAGCGGCAATCCGATCATCAGCAGCCTGCGGCGGCCGTAGCGGTCCGAAAGGGGGCCGAACACCAGGAAGCCGACGCCGTACCCGATGCCGAAAGCGGTCACCAGCCAGGTCAGGCTGTCGGCCGACGTGCCCCAGGCGGTGGCCATGTCGTGCAGGAGCGGGATCACGACGTAGAGCTGGCCGCTGACCAGGACGGCGGTGAGGGTGAAGGCGGTCAGCGTGCGCCCGAACGGTGCGATGGGGGCGGCGGGCTGGGCCGGGGGCTGGAGGGGCGGGGTGCGCGGAACGGTTAGTGCCATGAGCGGGGACAGTAGCCAACCAACTAGTTGGATGTCAACTAATTGGTTGGTTTGCAACCAACCGGTTGGTGGCTAGGATAGGCCGCATGGCACCCAAGGTCTCGACCGCCGCCACCCGGGCCGCCCTGCTGGAAGCCGCGCGGGACGAGTTCGCCGCGTACGGAGTGGCGGGCGCCCGCGTGGACCGCATCGCCGAGCGCGCCGGCGTCAACAAGGAGCGCATCTACGGCCACTTCGGCAGCAAGGAGAAACTGTTCGACGCGGTCATCGAGGAGGCGCTCGACGACCTGACCCGGCAGATCGCGCTGCCGGGGGCCGACCCCGTGGACTACGTGGCCAAGCTGACCGACTACTACCGCTCGCATCCCGACCTGGTGCGGCTGCTGATGTGGGAGGCGCTCAACTACCGGGGGCAGGACCTGCTGCCCGGCCAGGAGATCCGGGTGGAGCGCTGCGGGCGGAAGACGGCCTCGCTGGCGGCGGGGCGGGGGGAGGAGCCGTCGGCCGCGACGGCGCGCATGCTGTTCACGCTGACGGGACTGGCGTTGTTCCCATCGATGATGCCGCAGCTCGGGCGGATCATCCTGGGCGAGGCGGCCGACGATCACGAGGGCATGCGCGACCAGATCGCCGCCTTCGTGGCGGCCGCCCTCAAGTAACGCCCCCGTAGTGGCCGCCCTTCAAGCGGCTTCTCGGATGGTGGGTCTCAGCGGGCGTTGCGCGAGTTGATGTCACGTTCGTCGCTTGGACTGAGTGGGGCGCGCTGGTCAGGAACGTCGCGGTCGTGCTACGGGCCGGCTTGCGGGCGACGGCAAGACCAACGATGCCTGCTCCGACAAACCGCGATTCTCACGCTGCCAGCCCGCCGACCATAACGCGCCCAGGCGCAGGTGTGGCCGAACCGGTGACTTGGCCGCGCCTGCCCGGCATACCGGCGCTATACCGGGCACCGCTAACTTCCCGACTCATGAAGTTCACTTCCAAGCGCATCGCCGCGATCGCCGTCGGCGTGGTCGCAGCTGCCACGACCATTACCCTCAATGCGTCCCCTGCCGCAGCCCTCACCGTCACGGGCTGCAAGTCCACGCAGACTTTCTCCAAGAGCATCACCGGCGCCTCCGTCGAGGGGTACGTCAAGAGGGGATGCACCGTCAAGGGCAGTGGATGGCAGCGCATTGACCAGGACTACATCTGGTTCAGGACGAGGGACACCAAGTGCGACAACTACGGCCCCAAGATCTGGATCGCCAACTGGGTGCAGAAGAACGACAACGGTTGCGGCAGCTCGAAGACCGGCTACAACTACACCGCTTCCATCGGCACCGTCTACAAGTACATGTTGCGCACCTGCAACAGCACCAAGTGCCTGAACAGCTCCGGCTATATCACGATCAGGTAGGGCCGGCCGAGAGCTGGGGCAGTGGTCGAACCTCTGTGCGATCATCGCCGGCAGCTGCCGCCCGAGGTGTGCTCGCCATGCGCTCCCGACCGGGAGGACCTCTCATCTCCTCCGCCCGGCTGGTCAAGGAAACTCGCGGGGCCGCCGCATGAGCGTCGGCAAAGGGCCGGTCGCCGAATGGCGGCTTCCTGGCCGGCGATCTCGCCTGCAAGCGCAGCCCCCAGTGTGTCAGCGCCCTCCGCGCGTAGCACGGAGGGCGCGCGAGATCGTCAACGCGATCCTCTACCAGGACGGACCGGCTGCCAGTGGGACTACCTGCCGCCGGGCAGCGCGACCTCCTGCTACTTCGCCAAGTGGCGCGACGACGGCACCGCCCAGAAGATCCACGACTGCTGCGCCGGCACGTGCGCGAGAAGAAGGGTCGATCAGCCGATCCGAGCCCGGTCGTCCTGGATACCCAGTCAGGTGTCGATGGTGAGCATCGGCGGGCGCTCGCCGATGCCGACGTCCCTCGTCGTCGCCTCGTGTCCGTCCTCCACCCGCCGGAACTGAGCCAGCCGCGCGGACGGCGTGTGGCGGGTCTCGATCTTGCCCTGGCGTTCCAGCCGCGACCACGCGGCGAGCATGATCTGCGAGGCCATCGCGCCGAGCGCCTCGATGGACTGCGGCGCGTGCTCGCGCGAACCCAGGTCCACCTGCGCGAACCCGTCCAGCCCGGCCAGCTCCAGCAGGTCGATCAGCAGGCCCAGCTCCACGGCGTAACCGGTCAGGAACGGTACGCGTTCGAGGGCGGAGCGGCGCCCCGCGTACTCCCCCGCCAGCGGCTGCACGAAACCGGCCAGCTCGGGCCAGTGCAGGTTGATCAGGGGGCGGGCGACCAACTCGGTGACGCGACCCCCGCCGTTGGGGGTGTCGTGGAGTGGACGGTCATAGCACCCTTTGGCGTACACCACGGTGGGGTCAGCCAAAAGCGGACCAAGCACCCCGAGTATCAGAGAAGCACGAAAATTCCGGATATCGGCGTCGGCGAACACCAGCACGTCCCCCGACGTGACGGCCAGCGACTTCCACAGCGCCTCGCCCTTCCCGTCGAGCGGCTTGAGCTGCGGCAGGATCTCGTCCTGCGCGTGCACCCTGGCCCCCGCCCGCGCGGCCACCAGCGCGGTGTCGTCGGTGGAGCGCGAGTCGATGACCACGAGTTCGTCGACGAGCCCGGCCAACTCCCGCCGGATGATCCCGACGATCTCCCCCACGGTCTCCCGCTCGTCGCGGGCCGGGAGGACCACGCTGACCGTGGTCTCCCCCTTGGCGGCCACCAGATCCCGGAGCGGCCAGTCACTTGCGGACGAAGTACGGCGTCGCAACCATCCGTGCACTTCAGGCAGCATGCGACCCCTCCCCCCGAATCCCCACGTGTCAGCTTATGTGACGGCCCAGCACCCCTCCCGGCACCCCGCTCCGGCGTTCAAACCTCGCTCACGGGGCGAGTTCCAGGCCCCCGTCGATGGTGAGGACCTGCCCGGTGATCCAGGTGGCGGCGGGGTCGGCGAGGTGCACGATCCAGGTGGCCACCTCCTCGGGGGTGCCCCGGCGGCCGAGCGGGATGCGGGCGGCCTCGTCCTGCTTGATCTGCTCGACGACCGTGTCGGGCAGGCCGGCGGCGGTCAGCGCCTCGCTCTCGGTGGGACCGGGCGCCAGGGCGTTGACCCGGATGCCGTCGCCGGCCAGTTCCAGCGCCCAGCTGCGGGTCAGCTGTTCCACGGCGGCCTTCGTGGCGGCGTAGTGGGCGGCGCCGGGCAGCGGGCAGTGGCCGTAGGTGCTGGAGAGGTTGATGATCGTGCCACGGCTGGCCCGCAGGTGCGGCAGCGCCGCGTGGGCGAGCAGGCTGGGCGCGGTGACGTTGAGCGCCAGCAGGCCGGCGATGCGGTCGGCGTCGGTGTCGGCCAGCGACATGACGGCGGTGGCGCCGGCGTTGTTGACCAGGACGTCCAGGCGGCCCCAGCGGTCGACGGCCGCCTCGACGACGGCCTGCGGCGCGCCCCCGGCGGTGATGTCGGCGGGCATGGGCTCGATGCCGGGATGCCGGGCGGCGGTCTCGTTCAGGGCTTCGGCACGGCGTCCCACGCCGAGCACGCGCGCTCCGGCGCGGGCGAGGGCGATCGCGGTGGCCCGGCCGATGCCGGAGCCGGCTCCGGTCACGATCGCGACCTGGTCTTGCAGATGGCCGTTGGGCTGGACGGTCACGTCATACTCCTCTGTTCGCGGCACTCGTTCGATGTTCGTGAAATATCGAACAAGCTATCATGATGGGATGAGACAGGCGCATCACCCTGAAGTTGGCGATATCGGGCTGACCGGGGTGATGGCCGCGCTCAGCGATCCGATCCGGGTCGGCCTGGTGCGGGTGCTGGCCGACGGTCGCGAACGCGGGTGGGGCGAGCTGCGGGCGCCCGTCGCCAAGTCGACGCTCAGCCACCACCTGCGGGTCCTGCGCGATGCCGGGCTGACCCGTACGCGCCAGGAGGGCACCCGCTGCTTCGTGACCCTGCGCGCGCAGGATCTGCAGGCCCGCTTCCCCGGGCTGCTGCAGGTGGTGCTGGCCGCGGCCGAGGACGAGGACGTCGGGCACCAGGTGAGCCTGAAGGACGGTCCGCAGCCCACCTGATGACGGGAGCAGCCGGTCAACGGGCGAGCGGGATGCGGAACACGAAGCGCGCGCCGCCATCGGGCGTCTCCTCGACGTGCAGGGTGCCGCGGTGGGCCGAGGCGATGCCGCGGGCGATGGCCAGGCCCAGGCCGGCGCCGCCGCGGTCGCGGCTGCGGGCGGTGTCCAGGCGGGCGAAGCACTGGAAGACCCGTTCGCGGTCGGCCTGCGGAACCCCCTGCCCGTCGTCGGACACTGCCAGCTCGGCCTGATCGCCCGCGCGGCGCAGGCTCACCTCCAGCCTGTGCGTGGCGTGGCGCCGGGCGTTGTCCAGCAGGTTGTCGAGCAGCCGGGTGATCTGCCAGGAGGCGGCCTCCACCATCACCGCGGGTTCGAGATCGAGCCGTACGTCGTGGGTCCCGGCCCACCGGGCCGCCGCCGTCTCGGCCAGCGTGGTGAGGTTCACCTCCGCCAGGCTTCTGCCGAGGTCGTCCTCCAGGGTGACCAGCAGGTGCAGGTCGTTGACGATGTTCTCCAGCCGGTCGAGGTCGTCGGCCACGTGGTGCAGCAGTTCGGGCAGATCGATCTCGTCCGGGTGCAGCCGCGCCTCCTCCACCTGCACGCGTAGCGCGGCGAGGGGGGTTCGCAGCTCGTGCGAGGCGTCGGCGGTGAACTGGCGTCGCCGATCCATCAGCTGCTCGGCGAACGTCCGCGCCGCTCTCAGCTCTCGGGCGCACGTGTGGGGCTCCGGCTCCATCGCCCGCTCACCCGCGCTCACGGGTCCATCGCCTCGTGCAGGCACCGGTCCGTACGCGGGCCGGCCGGAGCGGCTGAACGGGCGAGTGGCAGGCGCAGCACGAAGCTCGCACCACCCGTCTCGGACTCCCCGGCGTGCAGGGTGCCGAAGTGCGCCCGGGCGATGTCGCGGGCGATCGCCAGGCCCAGGCCGGTGCCGCTCCCATCAAGGCGGCGGGCCGCCTTCAGCCGGGTGAAGCGCTGGAAGATCCGCTCCCGTTCGCATTCGGCGACGCCCTCCCCGTCGTCGGACACCGTCAGCACGGCGTGGCCGTCGTCCCGGCACAGCCGGACCTCGACCAGGTGACGGCAGTGCCGCTGGGCGTTGTCCAGCAGGTTGGTCAGCACCCGGCCGATCCGGATCGGGACGACCTGGACGGTCATCCCGGGCTCCAGCCGGAGCTGGACCTCGATGCGGTCGGACCTGCGGGCGATCTCGCCACGCACCAGCTCGGCCAGGTCGACGTGCTGCGGCCGGACGGGCGGGCCCGACTCCATCTCGGCGAGGATCCGCAGATCGGTGATGATCATGCTCAGCCGGTCGACGTCTCGCAACGCGCGGGTGAGGAGGTCGCCGAGGTCGGTCTCGTCGGGATACAGCCTCGCCTCCTCCAGCTCCGTGCGCAGCCCCGCGATCGCCGTGCGCAGCTCGTGCGCGGCGTCGGAGGCGAACCGCTGTTTCTTGCGCAGCTCGCGTTTCAGGTCGCGCACCTTGTCGCAGGCCGCTCTGATCGCCGGCGCAGCCCCTCCGTCACCGGTCGGGCGTGGGGCCTCGCCGTCGTACAGGGGCATGACGTTTGCCGTCACAACACGACTTCCTTCCGTTCGCGTTCGCACCGGAGATATCGCCGCAGGTCATCGGTCGGTGCATCCCGTTGTCGTCTCGGCTACCAGCTGAGACAGGTCAACCTCGTTGTCTGTGACAGCCCCTGGATTCAGTGGCCGGTGTCACAGATCGACGACAACGCGCAGCGACAGGAGCGAGACCTTGCCGCCAGGCGGATCCGGATGGCGGCGCAGGCCATCGATGGGCCGCACCGCGCCTCGAGCCGGCTCGGGAGCTGCTGTTCGACCGCGCCTTCGTGGTCGCGGTCGCGGCCGTTCACCGCCCGGCTCGCGCACTCGCCGAAGGGCACGGCCTCGCCGAGGTGATGCCGTTCCTGCAGGTGTGCTTCGCGATCTGCCGGGCATGGGCGAACGTCACGTGGTTCGCGCCGTCCCGGCGTCGTCAGGGAGCCCGTCATCGATTCCGCGGCGGCCGCGGGCCGCGTCATCGCCATCCCCCTACTGCCGCTCACGGCGCCCCGGATCGGCGTGGCCGCCGTGGTCGCCGCGAGCACAGCCTTCTGCGTCCTGCTGGTCGCCGTCACGATCGCGACTGCAGCGGTAACGGCCCGTGCGGCGGGGACACCGCGGTGAGCTTGGCCGGGTTCAGCATCCACAACACCTGGTCGATGCCCTGGTCCGAGGCGTTGACCGTGATGACGGCGAACAGCTGCCCGTCCCGGCTCAGCAGCGCGGAGGGCCGGCCGTTCGTGCTCCCCCAGCCCACGTCGACGCCGTCCCAGAACCGGCCGGAGAACGCCTTGATGACCTTCGCCAGCCGCGTCGCGCCCACCACGGGGAAGCGTGCCGCGCCGCGTACGGCGCCGCCGCCGTCGGAGTAGCTGACCACGTCCGCGGTGAAGAGCTCCTCCAACGCGGTCAGGTCGCCGGAGCGGGCGGCGGCGACGAAGGCCTTCAGCAGCCTGCGCTGCTCGTCCGTGGTCACGGGCCGGCGGCGCCCGGCGAGCACCCGCTTGCGGGCCCTGCTGACCAGCTGGCGGACCGCCGTCTCGTTGAGCCGGACGATCTCGGCGATCCGCTGGTAGGGGTAGTCGAACGCCTCCCGCAGCACGTACGCCGCCCGTTCGGTGGGCGAGAGCCGCTCCAGGAGCATCAGCACCGCGACCTCCAGGGCCTCGCCGCGCTCGGCGCCGAGGTAGGGGTCCGCGCCGGTGTCGACGGGCTCGGGCAGCCAGGGCCCGATGTAGGTCTCGCGGCGCACGCGGGCGGACTGGGCGGCGTTGATGGCGAGCCGCGTGGTCACCGTCGCCAGGAACCCGGCCGGGCTGTCCACCGTGGAGCGGTCGTACGACTGCCAGCGCAGCCAGACGTCCTGCACCAGGTCCTCGGCCTCGGCCGCGCTGCCCAGCATCCGGTAGGCGATGCCGAACAGGCGCGGCCGCACACCGTTGAACACCGCCGCGGCCTGTTCGAGATCGTCAGGCCCGCCGGGCTCGCCGGTCGGTACGGTTTCCGTCACAGTTCATCGCCCCCGCCCTGCGCCTACCCCTTGAGCAGCGGGGACAGGCCAGCGGCGGGTAACAGTCCGGGAAGGTTTCCCCCGTCAGGAGATCAGCCCTGGATGGACTTGGTCTCAAGATACTCTTCGAGGCCCTGCCGGCCGAACTCGCGGCCGTTGCCCGACTGCTTGTATCCGCCGAACGGCGCCAGGACGTTCCATTCGCCGCCGTTGACGTCCACCTGACCCGTGCGGAGCCGGCGGGCGATCGCCATCGCGCGGTCGGGGCTGCCGAAGACGGCGCCGGTGAGCCCGTAGATCGTGCTGTTGGCGATCTCCACGGCCTGGTCGTCGCCGTGGTAGGGGATGATCGTCAGGACGGGCCCGAAGATCTCCTCCTGGGCGATGACCGCGTCCGGGGCGACGTCGGCGAAGATCGTCGGCCGTACGTACGCGCCCCCGTCCAGCCCGGCGGGCCTGCCCGGGCCGCCGAGGACCAGCCGGGCGCCGTCGGCGACGCCGCGCTCGATGTAGCCCTCGACCCGCCGCCGGTGCTGCTCGGAGGCCATCGGCCCGATGAGGGTGGCCTCGTCCATCGGGTCGCCGACGACGTAGCCCTTCGCGGCGGCCACGGCCAGCTCGATCGCCTCCTCCTGCCGCGACGCGGGCACCAGCATCCGCGGCCACGCGCCGCAGACCTGCCCGCCGTTGGTGTAGGTCATGGCCACGCCGTGGGCGACCGCCTCGGGGAAGTCCGCGTCGTCGAGGATGACGTTGGCCGACTTGCCGCCGAGCTCCAGCGTGACCCGCTTGACGGTCTCGGCGGCCGCGGCGGCGATCAGCCGGCCCGCGCGGGTGGAGCCGGTGAACGACACCATGTCGATGCCCGGATGTGCCGAGATGGCCGCGCCGACGGTCGGGCCGGTGCCGTGGACGACGTTGAACACCCCGGCGGGCAGCCCCGCCTCGGCCGCGACCTCGGCCAGGATCGCCGCCGTGAGCGGCGCGATCTCCGACGGCTTGAACACCATGGTGTTGCCCGCCAGCAGGGCGGGCGCCAGCTTCGAGACGATCTGCTGGAGCGGGAAGTTCCACGGCGTGATGGCGCCGACGACCCCGATCGGCTCGCGCACCACCAGCGAGCTGCCGATGCGCTCGGACCAGGCGAAATCGGTGGCGAGCGCGGCGAAGGACGCCGCCACCGCGACCGGGAAGCCCGCCTGCGCGGCGCGGGACAGCGTGATGGGGGCGCCCATCTCGCTGGTGATCGTGGTGGCGATCTCCTCGGTCCGGCCGCGCAGCCCGTCGGCGATGCGGCCGACGATCCGCGCGCGTACGGCCGGGTCGGTGGCGGCCCAGCCGGGGAAGGCCGCCCGCGCCGCGGCGACGGCGCGGTCCACGTCGGCGGTGGTGCCCTCCGGCACCTGGGCGATGATGGCGCCGGTCGCCGGGTTCACCACGTCGATCATATGGGTGGATCCGGGGACGCTCCGGCCGCCGATCCAGTGGGTCGCTGTCTTGAGTGCGGTTGTGCTCATGAGACGACCGTGGCAGCGGGGCCGGGCCGGAGGAATGTCCTGCCGATCCGGGGATCCGGCCGGGCGCGGTCCCCGTTCCGCCTGTCCAGGGATCGGCAGAGCATGGATACGGGAGCGCGGCGGCCCGATACTCGGCACGCCAAGGAAACATTTCCGGCCGGGAAGTGTTCATGGGGGGCGGACGTATCAAGAGGAGGTCGACCATCGTGGACCGGGCCCGACTCGCCGAGTTCCTGCGCAGCCGCCGGGAGGCGTTGCAGCCGGAGGACGTGGGGCTGCCCCGTGGCGGGCGGCGTCGTACGGGCGGGCTGCGGCGCGAGGAGGTCGCCGTGCTGTCCGACATGTCGGTCGACTACTACAGCCGGCTGGAGCAGCGGCGCGGGCCGCACCCGTCGGAGCAGATGCTCGCCTCCATCGCCGGTGGGCTGCGCCTGTCGCTGGAGGAACGCGATCACCTGTTCCGCCTGGCGGGCTACGCCACCCCGCAGCGGACCCTGCGGGCCGACCACATCAACCCCGGCATGATGCGCATCTTCGACGGCCTCGAGGACGCCGCCGCCCAGGTCGTGAACTATCTCGGCGAGACGCTGAAGCAGACCCGGCTGTCGAAGGCGCTGATCGGCGACGAGACCGTACGCACCGGGATGGCCCGCAACCCGCACTACCGATGGTTCACCGATCCCGGCGCGCGGGCGATGCATCCCGAGGACGACCACCCGGCGCACAGCAGGCTGATGGCGGCGAACCTGCACGACCTCCACACCCGCGACCGCACGGACCCGCGCACGGCGGCGATCGTGAACGCGCTGCTGGCCGAGAGCGCCGAGTTCGCCGAGCTGTGGGGCGAGCACCCGGTCAGCCGCCTCTACTGCCCGCAGAAACGCATCCGGCACCCGGAGCTCGGCCTGCTCGAACTGCACTGCCAGACGCTGGTCGACCCCGATCAGTCCCAGAGCCTCGTCGTCTACACCGCGCCGTCGGGCAGCGAGAGCTACGACAAGCTGCGCCTGCTGTCGGTCATCGGGGACCAGCGCCGCTAGCAGAGAAATTGCCCGCGCGCCGGTCCGGCCTGTCACAAATCCGGCCTCTGTCCTGTCGTCCTTCCGGGACACGTTCTTGTGACAGACCGGAGGGGCACCATGCAGTCGCGAGAGATAGGGCCAGTGGGACGGCCGGAGAGGCGGCCCGAGAGACAGGTCGCCACATCCGTCCTGGTCATCGGCACGGGAGGGGCCGGGCTGCGGGCCGCCATCGAGCTCGCCGAGCGCGGGGTCGGCGTCCTCGCGGTGGGCAAGCGACCGAAGGCGGACGCGCACACCTCGCTCGCGGCGGGCGGCATCAACGCGGCGCTCGCCACGATGGACCCGGAGGACAGCTGGCAGCAGCACGCGGCGGACACCCTCAAGGAGAGCTATCTGCTCGCCAACCCGGAGACGGTGCGCATCGTCGCCGAGGGGGCGGCGCGGGGCATCGAGGACCTGGAGCGCTGGGGCATGCCGTTCGCCCGGGAGGAGGACGGGCGCATCTCGCAGCGGTTCTTCGGCGCCCACACCTACCGGCGCACCGCGTACGCTGGCGACTACACCGGGCTGGAGATCCAGCGCACGCTGATCAACCGGGCGGCGCAGCTCGACGTCCCCATCCTCGACACCGTGTACATCACGCGCCTCCTCGTCCGCGACAACGCGGTCTTCGGCGCGTACGGGTTCGACCTGACCGACGGCACCCGCTACGTCATCCATGCCGACGCGGTGATCCTGGCCGCCGGCGGGCACACCCGGATCTGGCGGCGTACCTCCTCCCGCAGGGACGAGAACACCGGCGACTCCTTCCGCCTCGCCGTCCTCGCCGGCTGCCGCATCCGCGACCCCGAGCTGGTGCAGTTCCATCCCTCCGGTCTCATCTCGCCCGAGAACGCGGCCGGCACCCTCGTCTCCGAAGCGGCCAGGGGCGAGGGCGGGATCCTGCGCAACCAGCTCGGCGAGCGGTTCATGTCCCGGTACGACCCGGAGCGGATGGAGCTGTCGACGCGGGACCGCGTCGCGCTGGCCGCGTACACCGAGATCAAGGAGGGCCGCGGGACCCCGGACGGCGGCGTCTGGCTGGACGTGTCGCACCTGCCGCGACAGACGATCATGACGCGGCTGCCCCGCGTCTACCAGACGCTCCTCGAACTGCAGATGCTCGACATCACCAAGCAGCCGATCGAGATCGCGCCGACCGCGCACTACTCGATGGGCGGCGTCTGGGTGCGGCCCGAGGACCACGGCACGGGCGTCGACGGCCTGTACGCGATCGGCGAGGCGGCCAGCGGCCTGCACGGCGCCAACCGCCTCGGCGGCAACTCGCTCATCGAGCTGCTCGTCTTCGGCCGCATCGTCGGGCAGGCGGCGGCCGAGCACTCCGCGGGCCTGGAAGCCCAGCGCCGCTCGGCCGAGGCGCTCGACGCGGCGCGGGCGGAGGTGGACGAGCTCCTCGCCGCCGACGGCCCCGAGAACGTACGGGCGCTGCAGCGGGCCCTGCGCGACATCATGACGGAGCACGCCGGCGTGGTGCGCGACGAGAGCGGACTGCTGAAGGGCCTCGCCGAGCTCGCCGCGGTGGAGGCGCGCATCGAGAACGTCGGCGTGCACCCGGACATCGCCGGCTTCCAGGACCTCGCGCACGCCTTCGACCTGAAGTCCGCGGCGCTCGCCGCCCGCGCGACGATCGAGACCGCTCGTGAGCGTCGCGAGACCCGCGGTTGCCACAACCGCTCCGACCACCCCGAGCTCGACCCCGAGCTGCAGGTCAACTTCGTGTGGTCCGGCCCCGGATCGGTGGAGAAGGAGAGCATCCCGCCGATTCCGGCGGAGATCGCGGCGCTCATGCGCGAGGTCTCATCCGCCGGAAAGCTCGTCGAGTAACTCCCCCATAACCCGTGAAAGGACCCCAAAGATGAGCCCTGTAGTCGTGGGCGTGGATGACTCCGAGGCGAGCCTGCGTGCCGTGGAGTGGGCCGCCGCCGAGGCGGAACGCCGCGGGCGGCCGCTGGAGATCCTGCACGCCTTCATCTGGCCCCTCCTGAACGCGCCCCTGGGCCCGGCGCCGGGCGCGCCGCCCGAGGGCGGCCTCCGGCACGCCGCCGAACGCGTCCTGGCCACGGCGCTGGACCGGGCGCGGTCGGTCGCGCCCGGCATCGAGGTGACCACCGACATGCCGGAAGGTGATCCGCTCACCGCGCTGCTGCGCCGTTCCCACCAGGCAGGACTCCTGGTCGTGGGCAGCCGCGGGCTCGGCGAGGTCGGCGGGCTGCTGCTCAGCTCGGTCGGCGCCCGGCTCGGCATCGTGGCCCACTGCCCCGTCGTCGTCGTACGCGAGCCCGCCACGCCCCGCGGCCCCGTCGTGGCCGGCATCGCCGGGCACGGCGAGAGCGAGGCGCTACTCCCCTTCGCGTTCGCGCACGCCGCCCGGACGGGGAACGACCTGGTGCTGGCGCACGTCGGCCCCGACGGGTCGGCCGACCCGAGTCCCACGGTCCTGCCCGAGGAGACCCTGGCCAAGTGGCAGGAGCTCTTCCCCTCGGTCACGACCGTCCAGAAGTCCCTCACCGGCCACCCGGGCAAGGCGCTGATGCACGCCGCGTCGGCGGCGTCCCTGCTCGTCGTCGGCTCGCACCACCGGCGCGAGCTCAGCGCGCTGGTGCACGGCTCGGTCAGCCAGGCTGTCCTGCACCACGCCACCTGCCCGGTCGCGATCATCCAGGTCCATCGATAGGCCCGCGCCCGAGCATCGTCGATGGCTTGATCAGGCACCAAGAAAGATTTTCGCGGCAGCTGTCACAAGCCCGGCGGCTGCGCTGTCTTAGCTGACGACCGGAGGGCAAAGCTGTCCCCGGCGGACAGAAAGGATGTCCCATGAAGATCGTGGTTATCGGCGGCACCGGCCTGATCGGGTCGAAGCTGGTGACGAAGCTGGGCGAGCACGGTCACGAAGCGGTGGCCGCGTCGCCGAACACCGGTGTGAACACCCTCACCGGTGAAGGGCTGGCCGAGGTGCTGGAGGGTGCGCAAGTGGTGATCGACGTGTCGAACTCGCCGTCGTTCGAGCCCGCGGCGGTGATGGAGTTCTTCCAGACCTCCACGGGCAACCTGCTCGCCGCGGAGAAGGCGGCCGGTGTCGGTCACCACGTGGCGCTGTCGATCGTGGGCACGGAGCGGATGCCCGAGAACGGCTACTTCGCGGCGAAGATCGCCCAGGAGCAGCTCATCGAGAAGTCGATGATCCCGTTCTCGCTGGTGCACGCCACCCAGTTCTTCGAGTTCGTCCGGGCCATCGCCGATTCGGGGACGAAGGACGGCAAGGTGCACATGGCGCCGGTGCTCTTCCAGCCCATCGCGGGCGACGACGTCGCGCAGGCGGTCGGCCGGACCGCGGTGGGCGAGCCGCTGAACGGCAGGATCGAGATCGCCGGGCCGGACCAGTTCCGGATGGACGAGTTCTTCCGCCAGGCGCTGGCCGGCCTGGGCGACCAGCGCGAGGTGGTCACCGATCCGCACGCGACCTACTTCGGCAGCGAGCTCACCGAGCGGTCGCTGGTGCCGCTGGGTGACGACGCGACCCTCGGCGCGATCCACTACCGCGACTGGGCCGCCCGGAACGCGACCGGCAAGTAGCCCTGATGCCCATAGTTCACGAGAGGTAGTTCCCATGTCTGACGTCGACCCGAAGCAGCGATCGACCGCGTGGCAGACGGCGCTGACCATGGTGCAGGAGGCTGAGCCGCCGTTCATCCCGGCGGGCGCGCACGCCATGACCGTGGTGATCGAGTACCCGCCCGGTGACCCCGGCACGCCGCCGCACCGGCACACCGGGCCCGCGTTCGGCTTCGTGCTGGAAGGCGAGATGCTGCTGGAGATCGAGGGCGAGCCGGAGCGGGTCGTACGCGCCGGGGAGGCCTTCTGGGAGCCCGGCGGCGACGTCATCCACTACCAGGACGGGAACCACCGCGACGACGTCCCGCTGCGGTTCACCGTCACCATGCTGTGCGATCCCGACAAGCCGATGCTCACCCTCGTGGACGAGGAAGAGCTCGCCCAGCGCAAGGACCGCCGCGCCCCGCGCCCGTCCTGAGCAGATTCGCACCATGAGGACACAGGCCGGCAGGCGGCACATGCGCCTCCGACGAGACAGGAGTCGTGCAGTGACCGCACTGGCGATGGTCGCCGAGTTCGACGATGTCGCCGGCTGGACCGCCGACGCCGTCGAGCAGCTCGGGCGGCGGCACGCCATACCGGCCACCTGCCGCGGCAGCGCGAGCCCGGCCGCGCTGGCCTGGCTGGCCGAGGCGTGCGAGCTGGCCCCGGGGATGCGGCTGCTGGACGTGGGCGCGGGCGCGGGCGGGCCGGCCGCCTGGGCCGCCGAGCGGTTCGGGGTCCGGCCGATCCTGGTGGAGCCGATGCCGGCCGCGGGACGGGCCGCCTCCCGGCTGTTCGGGCTGCCGGTCCTCGCGGCGGACGGCCGGCGGATCCCGCTCCGTACGGGGTCGGCCGACGCCGCCTGGTGCCTGGGGGTGCTGTGCACCGTGCCGGACAAGGCCGCCGTACTCGGCGAGATCCACCGGGTGCTCAGGCCCGGCGCCTCGCTGGGGCTCCTGGTGGTCGTCGCACGGGGGCCGCAGCTCCTTCCCGTTCCGGAGGGCAACCACTTCCCCACCCGGCGGGAGCTGCTCTCGCTGCTCGCCGGCGCCGGGTTCGAGGTCGTCGAGCAGATCGACCCGCCCACCGGGGCGCCGCTGTCCTGGTCACGACGTGCCGAGCAGGTGGCCGCGGTGGTGGCGACCCGCCATCGGTCCGACCCCGCCTACGCGCTGGCCGCTCACCAGGGCGAGCGCTTCACCCGCCTGTTCGCCTCCGGCCAGATCGCCGTGCGGCTGATCCACGCGGTCAGCCGGCCTGCCGGACACCCATTCAAGCCACGCATGGAGGAAAGATGAGCATCCCTGACGGCGAGGACCAGGTTCTGTACGAGCTCAAGGCCGAGGTCGAGATCGAGCTGACCCTCGCCGAGGCGAGCCATCCGGAGGAGGAGATGGAGCTGCCGGTCACCGAGTGGCTGTTCGATCCGACGGACGTCGAGCGCGAGGAGATCGGCCTGCGGGGTCTGCACGACGCGGTCGAGGTGCTGGAGGAGCACTCCCGGCACGGTGATCAGGGTGCGTGAAGCGCGCATCGACACGCTCGACAGCCTGCGCGAGCACCTGCAGTGGGCGATCGAGCTGGAGCACGCGACCCTGCCGCCGTACCTGTGCGCGCTGTACTCGCTGGACCCGGAGCGGAACCGGGAGGCCGTCGAGGTGGTGGGCAGCGTCTTCGCCGAGGAGATGCTGCACCTCACGCTGGCCGCGAACCTGCTCAACGCCGTCGGCGGCAGCCCCCGGCTGGACACGCCGGGCATGCTCCCGCCCCATCCCCGGCCCCTGCCCCACGGTGACCGCTCGCTGGAGCTGTCGCTGGTCCCCTTCGGCGCGGAGGCGCTGGAGCTGTTCCTGCGGATCGAGCAGCCGGCGCCGCCCGGCGCCCCGGCGGAGGGCGACGAGTACGAGACGATCGGGCAGTTCTACGCCGCGATCGAGCAGAGGCTGCTCCTGCTGTGCGACCGGCTCGGCGAGCAGGCGGTCTTCACCGGCGATCCGGCCCGCCAGGTCAGCGCGGCGCACTTCCGGCACACCGCCGGACGGCTGGTCACCGTCAGCGACCTCAAGTCGGCTCTGGCGGCGCTGGAGGAGATCGTCGAGCAGGGCGAGGGCACCGCGCGGGGCGGGGTCTGGGACGGCGACCAGGACATCTTCCACCCCGAACGGGACGAGGTGGCCCACTACTACCGGTTCCAGGAGCTCAAGGCCGGTCGGCGCTACCGGCGGGGCGACACCCCGCAGACCGGGCCCACCGGCGAGGCGATCTCGGTGGATCCGGCCGGCGTGCATCCGATGCGGCGCAACCCGCGCCTGACCGATCACGCCCCGGGCAGCGCGATCCGCACCGCCCAGGAGGAGTTCAACCACACCTACTGCGCCGTCCTGCACCTGCTGGAGCGGGCGTTCAACGGCAGCCCGAGACTGCTCAAGGTCGCCACCGGCACCATGTACGCGCTCAAGGCCCAGGCGCAGGCCCTGATGCGGATGCCCGACGGGGAGAGCACGACGGCCGGCCCCACCTTCGACTACGTCGAACCCGAGCTGCGCCGGTGGAGCGCCGGCGACGGGCAGCGGATCGTCGTCCTGCGCGACGGCCCGTACGTCGTGTACGGCGGCGTCCCGCTCAGGCGCAAGCGCAAGATCGTCTCGGAGCCGGAGAAGAACGCGCTGACCTGGCAGACCGGCGAGCCGCTGGAGACCGAGGACACGTACGCGCTGTGCCGCTGCGGCCACTCGGGCGCCAAGCCGTTCTGCGACGGGACCCACGCCGTGATCGGGTTCGACGGCACGGAGAGCGAGGTCATGCGGCCGTACAAGGAGCTGCAGCACGTGCACGACGGGGTGGGCATCTCGGCCCAGCGGGTGGGCGAGCTGTGCGTGCACGCCGCCTTCTGCATCGGCCGCACCCGGCCGATCGCGGCGATGCTCGCCGACACCGGCGACAGTGACGTGCGCTCCGACGTCATGAGCCGCATCGACCACTGCCCCTCCGGCTCCTACAGCTACGCCCTCGAACGCGGCGGCGACACGATCGAGGCCGACCTCCCGCAGGCCGTCTCGGTCCTGGAGGAGGAGGACGGGCTGGCCGGCGCGCTGTGGGTGACCGGCGGCGTGCCGGTCGTGCGCTCGGACGGCCGGCCGCTGGAGACCCGCAACCGGGTGACGCTGTGCCGCTGCGGCCACTCCGGCAACAAGCCGCTGTGCGACGGCACCCATCGCGAGATCGGCTTCCACGAGTAGACCCCGGCCGCGGCGGCTTCATCGCCTCCCGCCGCCCGTGCGGCGGCAGGCGAGACCTCGGCCTGCCCGATTCACCATGAGAAAGAGAGAGACCATGAGCAGTCCCGTTCTCGAGCCGGCGGCGCAGGCGTTCGCCGACGCGACCGCCAAGCCTCCGTTCGTGTACGAGCTGGGCACCGAAGGCGCCCGCAAGCTGCTGGACGACGTCCAGGCCGCACCGGTGGACATGCCGGAGGTGGACGAGAAGTGGATCACCGTGCCGGCCGAGGCCGGTGACGTACGGGTACGCATCGTCAAGCCGGCCGGCACGACCGTCACCCTGCCCGTGGTGCTGTACGTGCACGGCGGCGGCTGGGTGCTCGGCGGCACCAGCACCCACGACCGGCTGGTCCGCGAACTGGCCGTCGGCACGGGCGCCGCGCTGGTGTTCGTCGAGTACGACCGCTCCCCCGAGGCCCGCTACCCGGTGGCCATCGAACAGGCCTATGCCACCGCGCAGTGGATCACCCGGAACGGCGCTGAGGAAGGCCTGGACGCCACCCGGCTGGCCGTGGCCGGCGACTCGGTCGGCGGCAACATGACCGCCGCCCTCACCCTCATGGCCAAACAGCGCGGCGACGTGCACTTCATTCACCAGTCGCTGTACTACCCGGTCACCGACGCCGCCCAGGACACCCCCAGCTACCGCCAGTTCGCCCACGGCCCGCACCTGACCGCCCAGGCGATGGCCTGGTTCTGGGACGCCTACACCCCCGACCCCGCCCAGCGCGCCGAGATCACCGCCTCCCCGCTACGCGCCACCCTGGAGGACCTGGCCGGCCTGCCGCCCGCGTTCGTCATCGTCGACGAGAACGACGTGCTGCGCGACGAGGGCGAGGCCTATGCCCGCAAACTCACCCAGGCCGGCGTGCCCACCACCAGCGTCCGCTACAACGGCACCCTGCACGACTTCATGATGCTCAACCCGGTCCGCGACACCCACGCCGCCCGCGCCGCCACCGCCCAGGCCATCACCGTCCTGACCCACGCCCTGCACCCCGGAAAGGCCCGCTCATGACCACCGCCCCGCAGCCCGTCGTCGTCCTGGTCCACGGCGCGTTCGCCGAATCGGCCAGCTGGAACCGCGTCCTCCGACGCCTGCACGAGCGGGGCCTGGACGCCGTCGCCGTGGCCAACCCGCTGCGCAGCCTCGACGGCGACGCCGCCTACGTCCGCGACGTCATCACCGGCCTCGACCGGCCGGTCGTGCTGGCCGGCCACTCCTACGGCGGCATGGTGATCACCCAGGCCGCCGCCGGCCACCCGGCCGTGCACGCACTGGTCTACGTCGGCGCCTTCGCCCCCGGAACCGGCGAGAGCGCACTGCTGCTGTCGGGCAAGTTCGAGGGCAGCACCCTGGGCGCCGCGCTGGAGGCCTACCCGGTCAGCACCGGCGGCAACGAGTTCCGCATCGCCCCGGACAAGTTCCACCACCAGTTCTGCGCCGACCTCGACCCCCGCGAGGCCGCCCTGATGGCCGCCACCCAGCGACCGGTCACCGAAAAGGCCCTCACCGACGGCCTGACCGCGAGCGAACCCGCCTGGCGCACCACACCGTCCTGGTTCGTGCACGGCGAGCAGGACCTCAACATCCCCGCCCAGGCCCTGCGCTTCATGGCCGACCGCGCCGGCTCCCGCGGCACCCGCGAGGTCGCCGGCGCCTCCCACGCGCTCGCCGCGTCCCAGCCCGACGCCGTCACCGACGCCATCCTGGATGCGGTCGCCCATGTGAACGGCTGAGCGGAGTCACCCGCCGGCCGGCGGCCAGGGTCGCCGGCCGGCCACGCATTCAAGTCGGAGGCGCGGTCGTACATGCAGGCAGAATCACCGGAACAGGCGGGCGCGCTCGACGAGGCGGCCTCCGCCTTCGTCGAGCTGCGTCAGCGCCTGTTCGGCATCGCCTATCGGATACTCGGCAGCGCGTCCGAGGCCGAGGACATCCTGCAGGAAGTCTGGTTACGCTGGCAGGGCACCGACCGGGCGGCCGTCGACACCCCCTCGGCGTTCCTGGCCGCGATCACCACCCGCCTGTCCATCAACGCCGCCACCTCCGCCCGTGCGCGCCGCGAGACCTACATCGGCTCCTGGCTGCCGGAACCCGTGGACACCAGTGCCGACCCCGCGCTCGGCGCCGAACGTGGCGCAGCGCTCCAACTCGCCGTCCTGCTGCTGATGGAGCGGCTCAGCCCGGCCGAGCGGGCCGCGTACGTCCTGCGTGAGGCCTTCGCCTACCCCTACCGCCAGATCGCGGACGTCCTCCGGCTCACCCCGGCCAACGCCCGCCAGCTCGTCAGCCGCGCCCGCAAGCGGCTGGCCGCCGTCCGGCGCGAGCCGATCGGCAAGGGCGAGCACCGGCAGCTCCTCCAGGCCTTCGTCGACGCCGCCCGGACGGGGAACATCGCCGCCCTGGAAGACCTCTTCGCCGCGGACATCGTCAGCTCCGCCGACGGCAACGGCCTCAGGGGGGCCGCCCGGTTCCCGCTGCTGGGCGGCGATCGGGTGGCGCACTTCGTGGCCGCGTTCGCGCCGAGGTTCTGGCCGGGTGCCGAGATGGAGTGGGTCGAGGTGAACGGGCTCGCCGGCGTGCTCGTCCCCGGCGGCCGCACCGGGGTCGCGCTGCTCGCCATCGAGGCCTCGCCGCAGGGCATCCACCACCTCATGTGGATCGTCAATCCCGACAAACTGCACGCCTTCGAACGGTCACGCGAGCGGTCGGGCGGAGGTGTCACAACCGGGGGCGCCGCCCGGCCCTAGCGGGGTGTCACAACCAGCCGGGCTGTCCGGTCATAGCCGGATGTCACAACCCGACCGGCTGCCCGGTCTTAACTGCGACACCCGAAAGAACAGAGGACATCGTGCGGACGACCCCGTTGGCCGACCACCGCGTCGGCCCTGCCACGGCCTGCGAACAGGAGCAGCCCCGCCGCTCGCAGGCGGACCCTCCCGGCTGCCAGGACGGTGGGACATGACCGGGGCGGGCGCCGAGTCGCTGGCTGAGATGCTCGACGAACGCCAGCACCTGCTCGAGATCGCCCTGTGGATGTTCGGCTCGGAGGTCACGGCCGACCACATCGTCCAGGAGACCTATCGCCGCTGGTACGCCCTCGGCGACGAGGACCGCGCCGGCATCGCGGTGCCGCGCGCCTGGCTGACGCGGGTCGCCGGCAGCATCTGCCTGGAGCTGCTCGCCACCCCCGGCGGCGTGTGGCACCCCGTCCCGTCCGCCGCGCCCCCCGCCGGGGATCCGGTACGCCGGCCCGAGCCCACCCCCGGTCTGGCCCAGCTCCAGGCCAGGTCCCGCCAGGCCATGCGGGCCGGGCACGACCGCGTCGTACGCCGGTTCGCCGCGGCCTGCGACGCGGGTGACCCGGCCGGGCTGCGGGCGGTCCTGGCCAGGGACGTGCTGGTCGTGAGCGACGGTGGCGGCAAGCTGCGCGCCGCCGTGCATCCGACGTACGGCGCGGACGCGGTGGCCCGGTTCGTCACCGCCCTGCTGACCGGCCGGCCGGCCACCGAGGTGGCCGTCGGATCCGTGAACGGCCGGGCGGGCCTGGTGCTGCGCCGGGCGGGCCGGGCCGTGGCGGTGGTCAGCGTGAGCGTCGCCGGGGCCGAGGTCACCGCCGTTTGGATCGTCCTGAACCCCGACAAGTTGGAGCGCTGGCATCGCCCATGACTGACGTGCCCCCGTTACAGAGCTCTCATTCGCCGCTGAAAGGCGTACCGGTGACCGACCTGAACCTGACCGCGGACCACGACTACGGCGGCCCCGCGTTCAAACCGCTCTACACCACGCGCGTCGGGGTGACCGGCGGCAGCGCCGCCCACGGCCGCGTCAGCGGCCGGGCCCGCTCCGCCGACGGCGCCCTCGACCTGGAGTTGCGGATGCCGGAGGAGCTGGGCGGCGACGCCCCGGGGCCGAACCCCGAACAGCTCTTCGCCGCCGCGTACGCCGCCTGCTTCCACGGCGTGCTCAGCCTGCTGGCCCGCCGGAGCCTCCTCGACCCCGCGACGATCGCGGTGGAGGTGGCCGTCGCCGTCGGCCGCGACCCCGCCGACGGCGGCTACCAGCTCCGCGCCGACCTCGTGGTGGACTGGCCGGGAGTCGAACGCGACACGGCCGCCCCGCTGCTCACCCAGGCGGCCACGCTGTGCCCTTACACCAAGATGACCCGCCAGGGCATTCCGACCACGATCATCTTCACCTCCTGAGGAGTGGTTGACGAAGCCCAGCAGGCACCTGACCGGAGACCCTCCCCCGCCGCCCGCCCCTGACCTCCCAGCCGCGCGAACCGGACACCTATCCGCCCCTGGTCGGCCCGGCCAGCCCGGCGCGCCGGGGACAGCCCGGCACAGCACGGGCAGCGCAGCACGGGTCGGCGCGGGCGGCCCGGGCCCGTGGGGTGGCACGGGAGCGCGGGCCCGTGGGGCGGCGCAGGCCGGGCGGCGCAGCACGGAAGGTGGCGGCGTGGCAGGCGCAGCGAGGCGAGCGCGGGATCGCCGGCCGGGCCAGGAGGCGGACGTGTCGCGGGGCGGGGCGGGAGGTGGGGTGCTGTCGTGGAGGGGGTGGGCGGGCGGGATCGTGGTGGAACGGGTTGCCGGTAAAGGGCACCATGGAGGGTGTCATCCGATTTGCCCCCGTTTTTGAGGAATCCCCCATGAGTGCACATGACGTCCAGGTGATGCGGCAGGCGGTGCTGAGGTTCCTCGGCTCGCTCGACACCGAGCGGCGGGCCGCGGCGACGGCGCCGTTCGGCTCGCCGGAGCGTACCGAGTGGTCCTATCTCCCCGGCCCCCGTCCGGGGCTGCCGCTGGTCGAGATGACCTCCGCCCAGCAGGACCTGGCGCTCGCCCTGCTCGACGCCGGCTGCGGCGTGGCCGGCGCACGCACGGCGAGAGGCGTCATCGAGCTTGAGCGCGTCCGCCGCCGCCTGGTCACCGGGGTGGACGAGATCGACGGCGACCGCTACTGGTTCCGGGTGTTCGGCGAGCCGGGAGGGGCGGCCCCGTGGGCGTGGCGGGTCAACGGCCACCACCTCGCGGTGCACATCACGGTCGTGGGCGACTCGATCACGGTCACGCCGAGCTTCCTGGGCGCCGAGCCGGCCATGGTCCTGTCCGGACCGCAGCGGGGTCTGCGGCTGCTCGCCGAGGAGGAGGAGATGGGCCGGGCCCTGCTCGCCGAGCTCTCGCCGTACCAGCGCTCGATCGCGATCACCGATGAGGTGGCCCCCGACGACGTCCTCACCCGCAACGACCCCGTGGCCGAGCTCGACGGGATCCCCCGCGGGCTGTCCTACGCCGACATGTCGGCGCCGTCGAGGGACCTGCTCGAACGGCTGGTCCGCCGCTACTTCGACCGCGCCCCCGGCTGGTACGGCGAGACGTGCTGGCGCGAGGCGGTGGACGCCGGCCTCGACAAGGTGACGTTCGCGTGGGCGGGATCGGACCAGCGGGGGCAGGGCCACTACTACTGCGTCGTCGGCCCCACGTTCCTGCTGGAGTACGACAACACCCAGGACGACGCCAACCACATCCACTCCGTGTGGCGCGACCTGCGCCACGACTGGGGCGGGGACCTGCTCGCGCGCCACTACGCCGACCACCACTGACGGCCGGGCCGCGGCGGGCCGGATCCGGCGCCCGCCCGCCGCGCACCAAGGCTCCTCAGGCAGGCGTCAGGCCAGCTTCTCCAGGACCGGTACGACGTCCGCCGGCGAGGGCAGCGCGGCCATCTCGGCCCGTACCTCCTCCGCCGCCCGGCCCATCCGCTGGTCGCCGGTCAGCCGGCGCAGCGCGTCGCGGGCCGTCTCCACCGAGACCTCGGACGGGTCCAGCACCGCGGCCAGGCCCCGCCGTTCCAGCAGCGGCGCGTGCAGGTACTGGTCGCCCCCGTGCGGCAGGACGAGCTGCGGGACGCCCGCCGCGCACGAGGTCAGCATGGTGGCCGCGCCGCCGTGGTGGACGATCCCGGAGCAGGTCGCGATCACGTCGGCGATCGGCAGCCAGGTGGCGGCGCGCACGTTGGCGGGCAGTTCGGGCAGGTCGGCGGGGTCCGCGCCGCCGAGGGCCAGGACCAGCTCGATGTCCAGGCCCTGTGCCGCGGCGACGAAGTCCTCCAGCACGCCGATCCCGGCCCACCTCGGCACCTCCGTGCCGAGGGTCACGCACACGCGCGGGCGTTCCGGCTTGTGGAACATCCACGGCGGGCGGGCGGCGTCGCCCCCGCTGTACGGGACGAACCGGATCGGCCGGTCGAGCTCGACGTCGGGGTCGAGCAGGCTGGCGGGCATGGGGTCGAGCACGACGGCGGGCTCGACGGGCCAGGAGCGGACCCCGTGGCGCTCGGCGGCGGGCCGGACTTCGGCGCGCACCGCGTCCCGGATCTCCGCCGGGACGGGCAGGCCCAGGTGGTAGCAGACGGCGGGCACGCCACGGGCCGCCGCCACGATCGGGCCCGCGTACTCCAGTGACGAGTGCACCACGAGATCCGGTCCCCAGCCGTCCGCCAGGGCCACGAAGCGGTCGACCACCCGGTCGGTGAAGTCGCCGAACAGGCCGCCGAGGAAGCCGGTCAGCTCGAAGCCCGCCGCGGCGGCCCGCTGCTCGTGCTCGCCGAAGACGGCCATGATGTCGCCACCGGGGTAGCCGTCCACGGCGGGCAGCCCGGCCTTGCCCATGGCGTGCAGCGAGTGGCCGCTGGTGCCGGCCAGTACGTCGTGGCCGGCGGAGCGGGCCGCCCAGATCAGCGGGACGAGGCTCAGCGAGTGGCCGAGCCCGGGTGACATGGTGAAGAGAATCCTCATCTCAGCTCGTCTCCTCGGGGAAGTGGCGCCGGTCGATGACGCGCCCGAGGACGCGGTCGAGGACGTCGGCGAGGATGCCCTCGCGGTCGCTCCCCGGCGGGGCGTCCCGCTCGGCGCGCCAGGCGATGAAGCCGTCGGGCCGGACGAGCACCGCGCCGCGGCCGCTCACGCCGTACGCCTTGGCCCAGGGCTCGTCGGTGATCAGGTGGGTGTCGAGGGGCAGGCCGCGCCGGCCGGCGGCACGGGCGGCGGCGTCGGCCCAGGGGGCGCCGTCCCCGCCCGTGAGCAGGGTGAGATCCTTGCCGAGCAGGTCGAGCGTGGAGACGCCGGAGTCGAGCACGACGTGCGGCGCCCGCGTGCCCGGCCGCCCGGAGGGGGCGTTCACGTCGTCGTAGTCGCCGATGTCGTAGTCGCCGATGTCATGGTCACCGTCGCGGGGCCACTGCTCGCCCGGCTCGGGCAGCACCGCGGCGGACCGGTAGCGGTAGCCCATCATCACCGTCAGGTCGTCGGCGATCGGCACCGCCGCCACGTCCCCGACGGCCGGGTTCTTGAACCGGTCGAGCGAGCGCGCGACGGCCTGGTCCACGGTGAACCGGCCGACCGGCAGCCGCTCGGCCTCGTACGTGCGCAGCAGCCCCGGGCCCGCCCGGCCGGCCAGCACGTACGCGAGCTTCCAGGCCAGGTTGTGCGCGTCCTGCACCCCGGTGTTGGCCCCGAACCCGCCGGTGGGCGGGTGCACGCGGGCCGAATCCCCGGCGAGGAACACGCGCCCGGAGCCGAGGGACGCCGCGACCCTGGCCGCGAGCTCCCACGGCAGCCGGCCGAGAATCTCGACCTCAAGGTCGGGAACGCCGACCGCGGCCCGTACCAGGGCCACGCAGCGCTCCTCGGTGAACTCCTCCTGCTCCCCGCCGGGGAAGTACATGGCGTCGAGCTGCCAGCGCTCGCCGTCGGTGCCCAGCACGCCCATGACGTCCTCGTTCATCACCTGGCAGTGCATGAACGCCCGGCCGCGCAGCGCCTCGGTCAGGTCGGCCCGGAACAGGATGGCCATGTTGTGCACCATCGTCCCGATGCCTCCGGTGGGGATCCCGAGCGCCTGGCGTACCTGGCTGGTGTTGCCGTCGCAGCCGACGAGGTAGCCGGCGCGCACGGTCCGCCGGGCGCCCGTGCGGCGCTCCTCCAGCACGGCCGTGACCCCGTCGCCGTCCTGCTCGAAGGAGGCCAGCCGGACGCCGAACCGCACGTCGGCGCCGAGTTCGACGGCGCGGGCGCGCAGCAGCGGCTCCAGCTTGTCCTGGGGGCACGGCGCCCAGCCCGTGGGGCTCACCGGGCTGGAGTCCTCGAAGACGCCGTGCAGGTACGGCATCTCGAACCACTCGTGCTCCTCCCCCGCCAGGCTCTCGGCGCGCAGGATCCCGCTGGAGCGCTGCCTGCCCTCCAGCCGGCGCTGCGCCGCGCGGATCGCGGGCTCCAGGCCGACCGACCTGTAGAGCTCCATGGTGCGGGGGTTGACGCCCCAGGCCCGGGCGTAGATGGAGGTGTCCTCGTGCCGCTCCACCAGCAGCGGGGTGACGCCGTGCCAGGCGAGGAACACCGCCGTCGACAGGCCCACCAGGCTGCCGCCCGAGATCAGGACGGGAACGTGCTCGTCGTACATGATCGTCTCCCCGTAGGTCAGCTGAGAACGGTGCGGAGGTGCGCGTCGAGGGCGGCGGCGTCGTCGAGCGGGGCGTGGCCCGCGAGGTAGCCGTCGGGGCGCACCAGGCAGGCGATCGGCCGGCCGGCCGCGCCGTAGGCCTCGTGGATCAGGCCGGTCACGTCACGGAGGGTCCCGCCGCCCCCGGTGGTCGCGCTGCGGAAGGCGTCGGCGTCCCTGTTGGGCACGTCGCGGGCGTCGGCGTTGCGGGTGGTGACGACCTTGACGGCGACACCGGCGCGGGCGTAGCCGCTCAGCCGCCGCTCCGCGGCCGGGTCGAGGCCCCCGCCCGCGAGGACGAGGAGCGTCCACTCCGACCCGCTCAGCAGCCTGAACAGCCGCGTGACATCCCCGTCGCGGGTCACGACGGGCGCGTCGAACGCCCGCTGCCCGGCCGCCGGGCTCACGCCGGGGCAGGACGGGCCGCTCAGCGCCCCCTCGGCGTAGTCCACGGGCGGCTCGGTGCGGACCAGCGGCCGGCCGCCCCTGCGCCGGTGCCCCTCCCGGAACATCGCCTCGGCGTCGGGTTCGAGGCTCCCCGTCAGCAGCCATCCCGTACGGGCCAGCTGCTCCCGGGCCACGGCCCGCCGCTCGGCCTCGTAGGTGTCGAGCAGCCGGGGCGAGGCCGTCCCGCCGATCACCGACGCCAGCTTCCACGCCAGGTTGGCGGCGTCCTGGATGCCGGTGTTCATCGACTGCACGGGCAGCGGGAACGTCCTGGCCGCCTCGCCCAGCAGCAGGCAGCGCCCGACGCGGTAGGCCGCGGCCAGGACGCCGGCGGGCCGCACCCGCCAGGGCCGCCCGGGCTCGGACAGCGTCAGCCCGGCCCCGGCGATCTCGCGCAGGACGGCCTCGACGTCGCGGACGTCGCCCAGGTCGCCCGGCCGGCTCATGAACAGCCGGTGCCGGCCGCCGGGCAGCGGCACCAGGCCCGCGTGGGTGCGGGGGCCGTGGAAGATGTACTCGGTGTGCGGGTCCAGCGGGTACGGCGAGCCCACGGTGACGTCGAGCTGCAGCCAGGTCACGTCCGGATAGGCGGTGACCTCGCACCCGATGCCGAGCGAGGCCCGGGCGGTGCTGCCCGCCCCGTCCGCGGCGATCACCCATCCGGCCCGGGTGCCGCCCGAGGACAGCCACGCGGTGGCCCCCCGGTCGTCCTGGTCGAGGCTGAGCAGGTCCGTCCCCCACTCGACCTCGACCCCGAGCCCGCTCAGCCGCTCCAGGAGCAGCGTCACCGTGGTCTCCTGCGGCACCAGCAGCGGCGTCGGCCACGGGCCGTGCTCCTCGCGGATGTCGATGGCGATCGGCTCGGCGCCGAACGGCTGCCACACCTTCGTGGTGAACGCCACGCCGGCGGACAGGTAACGCGCCATCGGCAGGCCGAGCGCGTCCAGCACCTCCAGGGTGCGCGGCCAGACGTTGGGGCAGCCGGTGCCGCGCGCGGGACCCCGCGCGCGGTCCACGACCCGGCAGGCCACCCCCCGGCGGGCGAGCTCGGCCGCGGCGGTCAGCCCCGCCGGTCCGGCCCCGACGACCAGGACGTCCATGTCAGCAGGCCAGCAGGTAGCGGTGGAGCTCCCAGTCGGTGATCTGGGAGTGGTAGGCGGCGAACTCCTCCTGCTTGACCGCCGCGTAGTAGTCGCAGTATTCGCCGCCGGGGACCTTGCCCAGCGCGGCCCGCAGCACGGCGTCCTCGCTCAGCTCCGCCACGGCGTGCACGAGCGTCCGGGGAAGGGGTTTGCCCCTGCCCTGCCCGTCGTGCTCGAGGTTGTGCGGGTTCGGGGGGCCGGGGTCGAGCTGCCGGTCGATCCCGTCCAGCCCCGCGGCCAGCAGTCCCGCCAGCGCCAGGTAGGGGTTGGCGGCCCCGTCCACGCACCTGGCCTCGACCCGGCCGGGCGCGGGCACGCGCAGCATCTGCGTGCGGTTGTTGCCGCCGTAGGTGGCGTACCCGGGGGCCCAGCTGGACCCGGACGCGGTGGCGGCCCCCGCCCCCAGCCGCTTGTAGGAGTTGACGGTCGGGCAGGTCAGCGCCATCAGGCCGGGCGCGTGCTCCAGCACGCCGGCCACGAACGACCGGCCGAGGCCGGACAGGCCGAGCCCGTGGGCGTCCTGCCCGGCGAACAGCTCCACCCCGTCGTCGCCCCACAGGCTGAGGTGGAGGTGCAGGCCGTTGCCGGTCAGGTGGCCGAACGGCTTGGGCATGAACGTGGCGATCTTTCCCTCCCGCCGGGCCAGCATGTGCACCATGTACCGCAGGAAGATCACCCGGTCGGCGGTGGTGAGCGCGTCGGCGTAGCCGAAGTTGTGCTCGAACTGCCCGTTGGCGTCCTCGTGGTCGTTGGAGTAGTTCTCCCATCCCAGCCGGTTCATGGCCCGGCTGACGGCGGCCAGGTGCGCGAAGTTGCGCGAGGCGGCCCGCGCGTCGTAGCACGGGGAACCGGCGTCGTCGAGAGGGTCGGCGACCTTGAGCCGGCCCGCCTCGTCCCGCTCCAGCAGGAAGTACTCCGGCTCGGCCCCCGCCTTGAACACCATCCCCCTGGCGGCCAGCCGGTCCAGCTGCCGCTTGAGGATGACGCGCGGCGCGTACGGCCAGGGCTCCCCCTCGACCCGCAGGTCGCACTGGACCACGGCCAGGCCGTCCTGCCAGGGGGCCGGCATGTAGGAGCCGGGGTCGGGCATGGCCACGACGTCGGGATCGGCGGGCGACTGGCCCAGCCCGTCGGCGGCGTGGCCGGCGAAGCCGATGCCCTCGCGCATCAGCAGGCCGGCGGTGCCGGCGGGGACGAGCTTGGCGCACGGCTTGCCGTGCAGGTTGACGAACATCACGAGCAGGAACTCGACGCCGTCGCGGGCGATCGCGGCGGCCAGCTCCTCCGCGTCACGGGGCGGTGCATAGGTCATCGTGGGCTCCCCTACAGTGACAGGCGGACGTCGTAGTCGCGCAGCCAGGCGTTGAACTGCAGGACCATCTCCAGGTTGGAGCGCTGCACCCAGGCGCCCATGCCGGTGGCCAGCTCGTCGGGGTCGGCCAGCACCTCGCGCGCCGCCCGGGCGTCGTAGAAGCCGGCGGCGGGGGCGGCGGGGTCGGCCTCGAAGCGGGCGAACTCGGCGCACAGCGCCCGCGCGTACGCCGGGTCCTGCGTCACCGGGTACGGGCTCTTGCGCCGCTCCAGGATGGAGGCGGGCAGCAGGTCGGCCGAGGCGGCCCGCAGCAGGCTCTTCTCCCTGCCGTCGAAGCTCTTCAGCGCCCACGGGGTGTTGAAGACGTACTCCACCAGGCGGTGGTCGCAGAACGGCACGCGGATCTCCAGCGCGCCCGCCATGGCCAGCCGGTCGGTGCGGTCGAACAGGACCGGCAGCCAGCGGGTGATGTGCAGGTGCAGCAGCTCGCGCATGCGCCGCTCGTGGCCCTCCTCGCCGGGCAGGTACGGCACGTCGGCCAGCGCCTCCTGATAGCGCTGGGCGGTGACGCCGGGGATGTCGAGCTTCTCCAGCAGGCCGGGTTCGAGCAGGCCGGCGCCGAGGCCCGGCCAGGTCGGGTCGACGAGCTGGCCGATGGCCACCCACGGGAAGGTGGGCGCGTAGACGAGCTGGGGCGCGTGCACCCAGTTGAAGCCGCCGAAGATCTCGTCGGCCGTCTCGCCGGAGAGCACCACCACGGTCTCGTCGCGGACTTGGCGGGCCAGCAGGTAGATGGAGGCGTCCCCGTCGCCCATGGGGGTGGGCAGGTCCTGCGCGCGCAGGGTGGCCCGCCGGGTGTCGGGGTGCATCATCTGCTCGGGGGTGAGCAGGATCTCCTGGTGGCGGGCGCCGATGTGCCGGGCCATCTCGCGGGCGTAGGGCGCGTCGGGGGTGTCGCGGACCTCGTCGGGCTCGAAGTTCTCGGTGTAGCCCTGGAAGGTGAGCGCGTACGTCGGCATCGACTCCACGCCCTGGCGGCGCAGCTCGCGGGCGGCGATGGCGGCGATCACGCTGGAGTCGAGGCCGCCGGACAGCAGCACGCCGAGCGGCACGTCGGAGACGAGCTGGCTGCGGACCGACTCCTCCAGCAGGCCGCGCACGGTGTCCACGGTCGCGGCCTGGCCGTCGGTGTGCGGCCGGGACTCCAGGCGCCAGTAGCACTCGTGGTGCGCGCCGCTCTCGCGCAGCACCATGACGTGGCCGGGCTCGACCTCCCGCATGCCCTTGTAGACAGACGCGCCGGGCGTCTTGGCCTGGACGAACAGCTCGCGCAGGCCGTCGAGGTCCACCTCGGGCGCCAGCCGGCCGGAGGCGAAGATCGCCTTGGGCTCGGAGCCGAACACGATGCCGCCGGGGACGCGCGCGTAGTGCAGCGGCTTGATCCCGAGGTGGTCGCGGACCAGGACGAGCTGCTCGTTGCGCAGGTCCCAGACGCCGAAGGCGAACATGCCGTTCAGGTGCTCGCCGCACCGGGTGCCCCACTGCAGGTAGGCGCGCAGCGCCACCTCGGTGTCGCAGTTGGAGCGGAACCGGTGGCCGTGCGACTCCAGCTCGATCTTCAGCTCGCGGTAGTTGTAGATCTCCCCGTTGTAGGTGATCACCGCGATGGCCCGGCCGTCCTCCTCGGCGACCATGGGCTGGCCGCCGCCGGGGATGTCGATGACCGCGTTGCGGGTGTGGCCGAGCACGGCGTGCCGGCCGACCCAGATCCCCCTCCCGTCGGGGCCCCGGCAGGCGATCGCGTCGGTCATGGCCTCCGCGAGACCGGACTCGCGGGAAAGGTCTCCATCAAAGTCCACCAAACCGGCGATTCCACACATATGCGCTTTCCTTCCTCTTCACCGGTGACAGTCGAGGTGCTGGAAGACGATCCACTTGCCGACCACGTAGCCCTGGCCGGAGATGCTGAAGGAGGTGTCACCCGTCTTCCTGATGACGTCCTTGTACGGCGCCTCGAACCCCGGCCCGAGGATGCGGCCCTCGAACAGCAGGCCGCCGTCGCGCCAGCCGGGCGCGTACTGCTCGGTGCGGTTGCCGATGCTGTCGAAGAAGAACCCGCTGTAGCGGTTGTGCGCGCTCTCGAAGCCCCACATCCAGGTACCCGAGGCCGGTCGCGGATTGTCCTTCGTCCGGATCTCCCGCAGGTCGAACATCAGCCAGCTACCGTCGTGCCGGACCTCGACCCGCGCCGTGGCCTCGACCGGGAAGGACTTGCCCTCGGGCGAGGAGTTGCGCCCCGCGCACCGCCACGCGCCGGCGAAGAAGGCCATGCTCTTCAGGGCCTCCGCGGGCGCGGGCCCCTTCGGCGCGGCCGCCTGGGGCGGGCCGACGGTCACCCCCTGCCCTGCCCGGCCGCCTTCCGCCAGGACGAACCCCGCGGTGGCGATGAGCCCGGCGGCCGCGACCGATGTGACGATCGCCAGGCGGACCCGCTTCGCTGCCATCGAAACCTCCTTGAGCTGCGGCCTCCGCATCGTCGCAACCGTCTCTAGGGGCGGCATCGAGGCCGTCTGGAAGCCGCCCGCGGGGTTCACCGGGCGAGCTCGACCTCGGCCAGGCGGGGCGGGAACACCCATTTCTTGTAGGACCAGAACCGGAAGGCCGCGCCGAGGGCGACACCGACCACGTTGGCGGCGATGTTCTTGGCCAGCAGGTCGTCGAGCTGCAGGACGTACACCGTGAAGCCCAGGCAGAGCAGGGAGATGCCGGCCGCGACGCCGTTGAGCGCGGCGAAGCGCACGTACTCGCGGGCCAGGCCGCCGCGCTCGCGGTGGCGGAACGTCCAGTGCCGGTTGCCGAAGTAGGCGAACGTGGTCGCCACGACGACGGCGACCACCTTGGCGGTCAGGTGCCCCTGGTCCTCGCCCAGCACCATCCACAGCAGGTTGGTGCCGCCGACGTCGATCACGTACGCGACCGCCCCCACCGCCCCGAACGCGGTCACCTCGTGCGCCAGCCGCGAGACCCGGCGCGATACCCGCGACGGTTCGGCGGTCTCCGGGACGCGGCGGGACCGGACGGCCCCGGCGAGGAGCAGGGAGAGCCCGCCGATCACGAATACGCTCCCGAGCAGGTGCCCGGCCACGCCCTCCGGATAGATCACCGGATAGGGGCTGGCCAGGTAGAACAGGCCGCCGGTGTACATCAGCGTGATGAAGGCGGTGAAGGCCCACATCCGCGCCGAGCGGGCCCGCCGCGCCGTCGTGTAGAGCAGCGCCAGCACGGGCACGATCCACGACCAGTGGTGATGCCAGCCGATGGGCGTGACCATCGGCGCGGTGATCCCCACGGCCAGCAGGCCCTCGACGGTGTGGCCGCTCCGGTGCAGCCGGAACGCCACCCACAGCCCGGCGGCCAGGACGACCGCCGACAGGACCAGCCCGAGGGTGCCCGCGTCGGGCGCGTGCAGCAGCCTGGCCACGACGCCGTGCAGCGACTGGTTGAACGTCACGTGCACCTCGCCGACGCGCGCCACGTCCCACAGCAGCCCGGTCCAGTACGTCCACGTGTCGGCGGGGAACAGCAGCGCGCCCGCGAGCACCGTCCCGGCGAACGTGATCGTCGCGGTGATGGCGGACCTGCGCTGCCCGGTCAGGAACAGGTGGACGATGAAGACGGCCGGCACGACCTTGATGCCCGCCGCCAGTCCGACCCCGACGCCGCGCCACGCGGCCCCCTCGGGCCGGATCAGGTCTGCCAGGACGAGCACCACCAGCAGCACGCTCACCTGGCCGAGCATCATCGTCTCGGCGACCGGGTTGAGGAAGAGCAGCAGCGGGGTCACCGCGAGCACCATGCGCAGGCGGCGCCGCTCGGGCCGGACGGCCCGGTGGACCAGCCACACCAGCGCCACCAGGCTGACCACGGTGAGGACGTGCATGACCGCCCCGAACGCGGAGACGGGCAACAACGACAACGGCGTGAACAACAGGGCGGCGAACGGCGGATAGGTGAACCACAGCACGATCTCCATCTGGTCGGCCGTGCCCTGCTCCGCCACCAGCGGCGTCCCGTACAACGACTGGCCGGACCTGGCCAGCTCGCCGCCGAAGTGGTAAACCCGCAGGTCGCCCAGCCACCATGGCACCCCGCCGAGCAGCATCCACAGGACCGCGACGATGGCCCCCACCGTCAGGGCGACCAGGCCGGCCCGCATCAGCCGATGGGCTCTCTCGCTCATCGTGGACATCCCTTCAGTTCAGATAGGTACCGGCCACCAGCAGCGCGACCAGGACGACACCGGTGACGAGCAGTTGCCGGTCGCGGAACACCAGCTCTTCGGGCGCCTCGCCCTGACCGCTGTCGATGAGCAGCGCGTAGCGCAGGACGATCGCGACGAACGGCACGATGCTGAGCGTCAGCAGCGCCAGCCCGATCCCGTCGTGCCGCTGGAAGACCCACAGGCTGTAGGTGACGATCATGGCTCCGGACGACATCGCCTGGACGTGGGCGAGATACCGGGCCGAGTACGCGGTCAGCGTCGCCCTGGTCCGCCCCGACCCGGCGTGCCGCAGCTCGGCCGAGCGCTTGCCCGCGACCATGAACAGCGACCCGAGGGAGACGACCGCGTAGAACCAGACCGAGATCGGCACGCCCACGGCCACCGCCCCCGCGACCGCCCTGATGACGAACCCGCCGGCGACCCCGATCAGGTCGAGCACCGGGACGTGCTTGAGCCAGAACGTGTACGCCGTGGTGAGGGCGACGTAGCCGCCGACCGCCGCCGCCAGCCCCGGCCCCGCGAGCAGCGCGGAGCCCACGGCCGTGAGGATCAGCACGGCGCCCAGCGCGGCGGCCACGCCGACGGGGACGATCCCCGCGGCGACCGGCCGGAACCGCTTGACCGGGTGCAGCCGGTCGGCCTTGGCGTCGGCGGCGTCGTTGATGAGGTAGGTGCCGCCGGCGGCCAGGCAGAGGACGGCGAACGCGCCGAGCGTCAGCCCTCCGCCGCGCACCGTGAAGAGCACGCCGGCGGCTCCCGGCGCCGCCGCCACCAGCACGTTCTTGACCCACTGCCGGGGCCGGCAGGCCCGCACCAGGCCGCCCAGGAGGGCGGCGTGGCGGCGGGCCGGCGTCCCGGCGCGGCGGACGGCGTCAACGGGCGCCATGTCCCTCGCCGCTCTCCACAGCAGGGCTCAGCTCGGGAAGGGGCCCGCGCCTGCGGTACACCTCGGCGAGCGCGAGCAGCAGCACCCCGGCGATCACGAAGGAGGCGGCCAGCAGCTGCGCCCCGGGGCTCAGCCCGTAGCCCTCCAGCGGGTTGAACGAGGCGAACATGTACGGCCTGAGCATGAAGACCAGCACCACGAACGTCGTCAGCGCGTACAGCCACCTGGACCGCACCCGGCGCGACATCGTCCACAGCAGGATCAGCACGGGGACGATCCACACCCAGTGCGCGATCCACGAGAACGGCGAGATGAGCAGCATCGCGATCGACACGACCAGGATGCCCTCGAAGTTCATCGACCTGCGGTGCAGGCCCGCGCCGATCGCGAGGGCGGCCACGAAGGTGAGGGCGGCCAGCGCCAGCCAGAGCAGGTTGTTGTCATCGTTGCCGAGGAACCGCACGACCACCCCGCGCAGCGACTGGTTGTAGGTGAACTCGGGGATGAACACCCGGTCCGGCTCCCACATGGCCGAGGTCCAGTAGCGCAGGGAGTCGGCGGGCAGCACCAGGAAGGCCACGCCGACCGTGGCGAGGAAGGTGACGGTCGCCGTCACGGCGGCCTTGAACTGCCGGGTGACCAGCAGGTAGACGATGAAGATCCCGGGCGTGATCTTGATGCCGGCGACCAGGCCGACCAGGATGCCCTTGCCCCGGGCCCCGTCAGGGCGCATCAGGTCGAGGAACGCCAGCAGGATGAAGATGTTGATGTTGCCGACCTGCACGTCCTGCAGCACGGGGTCGAGCAGCTGGACCACCGTGACGATGACCGCGGTGAGGACCAGGCGCCGGCGCCCGTACGGCACGCCGACCGCCTTCAGCGACACCCACACCACGCCGCCGAGCGTGAGCATCTTCAGCGTGCTCCAGACCACGCTCAGCACGTCCACGCCGAGGAAGCTGAACGGGGTCAGCAGCAGCGCGGCGAAGGGCGGGTAGTTGAAGGGGGCGTTGAACTGCAGGTCCGGGCCCAGGGGCGGGGCCACGACGTCGTACAGGTCGCCGCCGCCGCGCAGGACGACCTCGCTCGACATGTAGTAGACGTTCCAGTCGGCCATCCACCAGATGATCGTGCGCTGGGCCGCCCAGAGCAGGATGGACAGGGTGATCGCCACGCCCAGCGCGAAGGCGACGGGACGGATCCATCGGGCCCACGTCCCCGCCGGGGTGTCCGGAGGTCGGGTGGTCTTGGTGGTTGTGGTCATGACATCTCCTCATTTCGGGGGTGGGCCCGCCTACCGGGGGAGCCGCCGCCAGAGGGGCCGGGGGATCGTGCGGAGTCCTGCGAAGAGCACTTTCAGCGGGGCCGGCACCCAGACCGTGAGCCGGTCCAGGCGCAGGCCCTCGGCCACGGCACCGGCGACCTGCTCGGGTGTGGTGGCGAACGGCGCCGGGGGTTGGCCCTCGGTCATGCGGGTGCGTACGAAGCCGGGGCGTACCACCATGACTCGGGCCCCGCTGCCGGCCAGCGCGTCGGCCAGCCCGTGGGCGAACGCGTCGAGCCCGGCCTTGGCGGCGCCGTACGCGAAGTTCGACCTGCGGACCCGGACGCCGGCCACCGAGGACAGGACGACCAGGGTGCCGTGGCCCTGGGCGCGCAGCAGGCCGGCGGCGTGCAGGCCGGTGGAGACGTGGCCGGTGAAGTTCACCGTCGCGGCCCGGGCGGCGGCGCGGGGGTCGCGCTCGATCGCCGCCTGGTCGCCCAGCACGCCGAAGGCGGCCACCACCACGTCCACGTCGCCCAGCCGCTCCCGGGCGGCGCGGAAGACGGCCGCGTGCCCGCCCGGGTCCGCGGCGTCGAAGGGGATCGTGTGCACCTCGTCGGCGCCCGCCTCCTTCAGCGCCGCGACAGCCTGCGTCACGTCGGCCCGCGCCGTGTGGACCCCCGCCGCGTCGCCCTGCGCGGTGTCGGCCTGCGCCGTTTCACCCTGCGCAGTGTCGGCCCGCGCCGTGTCGGCCCGCGCCGTGTCGGCCCGCGCCGTGTCGGCCCGCGCAGTGTCGGTGTCGCGCTGCGCCAGGACGACCCGGCGGGCGCCGTCGCGGACCAGGCGGGCGGTGATGGCCAGCCCGATCTCGCTGCGGCCGCCGAGCAGCAGCACGGTCGCGACCGTCCCGAGCGCGTTCTTCATGACAGCACCCCTTCGTGTCCGGTCCCTCGGCCGGAGAGCGCCAGGCGGCGCGCCAGGTCCGAGACGAGCAGGCCGTCCGGGTCGGCGGCCCGCCGCGCGGCGTTCCACTCGGGCAGCCGCGGGTACATCCGGGCCAGGACCGACGCCGGCATCCGCGAGTCCTTGGCGAGATAGACGCGCCCGCCCGCGCCGGCCACCAGCTCGTCGAGCCCGGCGAACAGGCGGCCCAGCCGGGGGTCGCCGGCCGGCAGGTCCAGGGCGAGCGTCCAGCCGGGCATCGGGAACGACATCGGCGCCGGATTCCCCGGGCCGAACCGCTTCAGCACGGCCAGGAAGGACGCCACGCCCGCACCCGACAGCCGGGCCACGGCCTCGCGCAACGCCTCCTCGGCGCCGAACGGCACGACGAACTGGTACTGCACCAGACCGCGCGGCCCGTACAGCGCGTTCCACCCGCGCACGCCGTCGAGCGGGTGGAAGAAGGCGCCGATGCCCTGGATCTCGTTCCGGCGCAGCCGGGGGGCCTTGCGGTACCACGCCTCG
Organism: Nonomuraea sp. NPDC049709; assembly: GCF_040674815.1. Lineage (NCBI taxonomy): Bacteria > Bacillati > Actinomycetota > Actinomycetes > Streptosporangiales > Streptosporangiaceae > Nonomuraea > Nonomuraea sp. NPDC049709. The sequence goes on along the minus strand of NZ_JBFANM010000030.1, from coordinate 76,070 downwards.
TTGAAGGCGCCGACCGTGAGCCGGTTCAGCAGGCGGGGCGGCGCCCAGCCGGGGGCGCGCAGCCCGCGGCCCGGCGCGAACGCCAGCGGGTCCTTTCTCGCGCGCCGGGGCAGCTCGTCGCGGCGCGCGTGCCGGCCGCGGGTGAGCACTCCCCTGCCGGTCGCGCGGCCCCGCGCGGTGAGGTCGATCCAGGCGACCGAGTAGCGGTGGTGGGCGTCGGTCGCCGCCATGACCTCCAGCATGTGGTCGAGGTCGCGGGTCCGCTCGGTGTCGGCGCACACGTACGAGGTCTCCACCGGCACGCACTGGACGACCGCCTCCGTGATCACGCCGGTCAGGCCCATCCCGCCGACCGTGGCCCAGAACAGTGCGGGGTCGGAGTCCGGCGTGACCGTCCTGACCTCGCCGCCCGGCAGCACCAGGGTGAGGCTTCTGACGTGGTGGCCCATCGAGCCGTCCACGTGGTGGTTCTTGCCGTGCACGTCGGCCGCGACCGCGCCGCCCACGGTGACCCGGCGGGTCCCGGGCGTCACCGGCACGAACCAGCCGTGCGGCAGCAGGGCGCGCATCAGCGCGTCCAGGGTGACGCCGCCGCCGGCCGCGCACAGCCCCGTCTTCCGGTCCAGGTTCATGAACGGGGGCAGGCCGGTGCAGTCGATCACCAGGCCGCCGGCGCACTGGGCGGCGTCGCCGTACGAGCTGCCGAGACCGCGGGCGATGACACCGCGCGCCCCGGGGGCGGCGAGCAGCTCGGCCACCTCGTGCACCGAGCGCGGCCGGGCGACGGACGCCCGGGTGGGCGCCGTCCTGCCGAACCCCGTGAGCAGGGCCTGTGCGATCTCCATGAGCGTCCTTCGATCCGGTGGGCCCCCGTCGGCTCCGGGGTGCAGGCATCGTCGCAACCGGGATTAGGAGCCAGATCGAGAACTCCTGGAGGCCCCCGCGGGCCCGTCGAGCGGACCTCTAGGTGCCCCCTAGGCGCTGCTGTGACGCTGCGGGCAGGACACGTCCAAGGAGGAGCGATTCATGAGCGACGCACGGACCCGTTTCGAGGAGCTGCGCCCCGTCATCGACGGCAGCCCGCAGGACGAGCTGCTCAGCCACATCGGTGCGCAGCCCGGCGGCATCGACGGCGTGCTCGGCCTGGTCTTCGAGTTGACGCCCGAGAGCTTCAGGGCGGAGAAGGCACGCAAGGGCGAGGGCACCTTCCAGTACGAGATCACCACGCCCGAGGGCCCGAAGTTCTACCACGTGTCGGTGGACCACGGCACGTGCGCGGTCGGGCAGGGGCAGCTGGACTCCCCCAAGGTCACGATCGGCGTGGACCTGGGCGACTTCCTCAAGATGACCACGGGGAAGCTGGCGGGGCCGCAGGCGTTCATGACCGGCAAGCTGAAGGTGTCGGGCAACACCTTCTTCGCCATGAAGTGGCGTGACTGGTTCACCACTCTCTAGAACCCGCACGAAGAAGGCGCTCCCGGAGCCCGGGAGCGCCTTCTTCGCGTCCGCTCAGGCGGCCGGTTCGGCCCGCTTCCTGGCGGCCTCGGCCAGCATCCTGTCGACCAGCGACGTGGTGTGCTCGCCGGCCCTGAACTGCGGGTCGGCCAGGATGCGGCGCAGGAACCCGATCGTCGTGCGCACGCCCTTGCCGGTCACCGTGAACTCCTGCAGCGCCCGGTCCATCCGGGCGATCGCCTGCTCCCGGTCCGAGCCCCAGACGACGACCTTGGCCAGCAGCGAGTCGTAGTCGGGCGTCACCCGGAAGCCGGGCCGCGCGTGCGTGTCCACCCTGACGAACGGCCCCGCCGGCGGCTGGAACTCCGCCAGCAGCCCCGGCGTCGGGATGAAGCCGCGGTCGGCGTCCTCGGTGATGACCCGGCACTCGATCGAGACCCCGCGCGGCTGGACGTCCTCCTGCCGGATCGACAGCGGCTCGCCGGCCGCCACCCTGAGCTGCTCGGCCACGATGTCGATGCCGGTGACCATCTCGGTGACCGGGTGCTCGACCTGGATCCGGCAGTTGATCTCCATCAGGTAGAAGGACCCGTCGGTGTCCACCAGGAACTCGAACGTGCCCGCGCCCACGTAGCCGACGGCCTGGCAGCCGCGGACGGCCATCTCCCCCATGCGCCCGCTCAGTCCGGGCGGCAGCCCGGGGCCGGGGGTCTCCTCGACCAGCTTCTGGTGCCGGCGCTGCACCGAGCAGTCCCGCTCGCCGAGGTGGACGGCGTTGCCGTACGTGTCGCACAGCACCTGCACCTCGATGTGCCGGGCTTTTTCCAGATATTTCTCGACGTACACCCGGCCGTCGCCGAAGACCGCCTGCGCCTCGGCCCGGGTGCGCTGGTAGGCGGAGCGGAAGTCGCGCGGGTCGTGGATCACCCGCATGCCCCTGCCCCCGCCGCCCGCCGCAGCCTTGATGATCACCGGGTAACCGATCTCGTCGGCGAGCTCGGCCGCGGCCATCCCGTCGGCGATCGTCTGGTTGCTGCCCGGCAGGACCGGCAGCCCGGCCGCCGCCATGACGGCCCGGGTCTCCGCCTTGTCGGCCAGCCGGGCCATCACCTCCGGCGGCGGCCCGATGAACGTGATGCCGTTCCCGGCGCAGATCTCCGAGATGTAGGGGTCCTCCGACAGGAACCCGTACCCCGGGTGGATGGCGTCGGCCCCGGTGCGCAGGGCGGCCTCCAGGATGGCGGGCACGTTCAGGTAACTCGCCTTGGGCTGGGGCGGGCCGATCTGGATGGCTTCGTCGGCGAACCGGGTCACCGCGGAGTCGCGGTCGGCGGTGGAGTGCACCGCGACGGTGCGGATGCCGAGCTCCCGGCACGTCCGCGCGACCCGCAGCGCGATCTCACCTCGGTTGGCTATGAGGACGGTGCTGAACATGGGCTCCCTATCACGGAACGTTCGTCATGTGGACTCGACCGGCCTGACGGCGATGAGGCGCTCGTCGAACTCGACCGGGGTCGCGTCGGCGACCAGCACCTCGACGACCTCTCCCGAGCAGTCCGCCTCGATGGGGTTCATCATCTTCAGCGCCTCGACGATGCCTATCTGCTGGCCCTTCTCGACCCGGCTGCCCGCCGCGACGAACGGCTTCGCGCCGGGCTCGGGCGCGTGATAGAAGGTGCCGACGATCGGCGAGCGGATGAAGAGCAGGTCCTCGTCGACCGGCGCCGCCACGGCCGCCGCCTCGACGGCGACCGTGACGGCACCGGCCGAGAACGTGCCGGCCACGGGGCCGGCCACCGGGGCAGCCGGCGGGCGGGGCTCGTCGGTCACCCACTCCAGCTCGACGTCGGCGTCCCCGGAGTGGACCTTGATCCGCCTGAGCCGGGGCGAGGCGTTCTTCATGAGCTCGATGGCGCTCGCCCGGACCACGTCCAGCTCGGAACCGTCGTCCGGCCGTCTCTCCCTCTTGGCCACGGTTTTCCTACCTTCACTCAGTGATTCGACCCGAAATTCCGGAAGCGCCGCCGGCGGTCCCGGATCAGTTCCTGGGACGTCATGGGCATGAGCTCGTTCAGCGTCGCCGCCAGCGCGTGACGCAGGGAGTCCGCCGCTTCGACGTGACCGGCCTGCGTGCCGCCCGCCGGCTCCGGGACGACCCCGTCCACGATCCCGAGGCGCAGCAGCTCCCGCGCCTGCAGCCGCAGCGCCTCCGCAGCGACCGGGGCGGCCCCCGCGTCGTGCCACAGGATCGAGGCGCAGCCTTCGGGGCTGATGACCGAGTAGACGGCGTTGGAGCAGGCCAGGACCCGGTTCGCGACGCCGAGCGCGAGGGCGCCGCCGCTGCCGCCCTCGCCGATGACGACCGACACGACCGGCACCGGCAGGCCCGACATGAGACGCAGGTTCTCCGCGATGGCGCCCGCCTGCCCGCGTTCCTCGGCCTCCATGCCGGGGTGGGCGCCGGGCGTGTCGATGAGCGTGATGATCGGCAGGCCCAGCTTGGCGGCCAGCCGCATCAGCCTGGCGGCCTTGCGGTAGCCCTCGGGGCTCGGCATGCCGAAGTTGCGCGCGACCAGCTCGTGCGTGGTGTGCCCCTTCTGGTGGCCCAGGACCACGACCGGCTGCCCGGCGAAGACGCCGATGCCGCCCACGAGGGCCGGGCAGTCGCCCGCCATCCGGTCGCCGTGCAGCTCGACGAACCAGTCGAGGAGGTGGCTGAGGTACTCCAGGGTCGTGGGGCGTCCCACGTCCCTGGCCAGCCGTACGCAGTCCCAGGCCGGCACCTCCGGCAGCCGCGAGAAGTCCTCGATCAGCTCGGTGGCGCCCTCCTCCTCGTACGCCGGCAGCCGGTCGGCGCCGCCGCGGTCCTGGATCGACAGCAGCCTGGCCAGCAGCCCGCGCAGCGCGGCCCGCGGCTGGACGTCGTCGATCAGCCCGTGCTCCAGCAGGAACTCCGCGGTCTGGAAACCCGCGGGCAGCTGCTGGCGGATGGTCTGCTCGATGACGCGGGGGCCCGCGAAGCCCATGCGCGCGCCCGGCTCGGCCACGATCACGTCGCCGAGCGAGGCGTAGGAGGCGGCGACGCCCCCGTAGGTGGGGTCGGTGGTCAGCGACAGCGTCAGCACGCCCGCCTCGTCGAGGGCGGCCAGCGCCTGGCTGGTCTTGGCCATCTGCATGAGGGCCAGCGCCCCCTCCTGCATGCGGGCGCCGCCCGAGGACGACACGACGAGCAGCGGGACGCGCTCGCGGAGCGCGACCTCGGCCGCGCCCGCGATCCGCTCCCCCACCGCGACGCCGAGGCTGCCGCCCATGAACCTGAAGTCCATCGCGGCGACGACCACGGGCCGGCCGTCGACCGTCCCTCTCACGCACAGGACGGCGTCGTCCATGCCGGTCCGCGCCCGGCCGTCCATCAGCCGCCACGCGTACGGCTTGCCGTCGCTGAACTCCAGCGGATCCACGGCCACCGGGCCACAGGGGATGGGCCCGGCCGAGCCGGGATCGAGGAGCTGCCGGAGCCGCTCGTCCGCGGACAGCCGCGTGTGGTGCCCGCAGTCCGGGCACACGCCGAGCCGCGACTCCAGGCGCCGGTTGTAGATCAGGCCGCGGCAGGCCGGGCAGGTCGACCAGCCGGTAGCGGCCTCCTCGGTGGACAGGTCGGTCATGACTCTCCTCGTGTCATGAAGATCTTCTCGAGCTCCGCTCGCAGGGCGCGCTCGGCGGCCTTCGGCGGGGTGAGGGGAGTGAGCCGTTCCGGATGGCCGGGCGGCGTCGCCGGCGGGCCGGCGGGGCCCTGGTCCGGGCCCTGGTCCAGGGCCTGGTCGGGCCCACGGTCGGGCCCCGCCGAACGCGGGGCCCCGTCCCGGTGCGTCCCGGCCCCGTGCGGCTCGTCCTGGTACGTCACGGGGAACGGGAGCACCCACTGGTAGCGGCCGCAGGCGACCAGGGCCCGGCCGAGACCGCGCAGCACGGCCCGCAGCAGGCGTCCGGCCTGATTCCGGTCGTTCATCGTGCGCACGCTCCCCACGCGGTCAGTACGCCGCCACAACCTCGTAGATGCCGTAGTGCCGATCCCCGCTGCGGTCCTGGAAGGGCCGCAGCGGGGAGGTGGCGTTGCGGTGCGCCGCGCCTTCCTCCCACGCCTTGAAGTCGGCCATGCTCTCCCACTCCGACAGCACGGCGAAGCCGGTCGAGTCCAGCGCGGAACGCAACAGCTCGTTCTTCAGCAGGCCAGGCGTGTCGGCCAGCCGCCGGCTGATCTCGTGGTAGGCGTCCTCGATCGCCCCGGGCCCCGCCTCGGGCACGGCCAAGTAGACGATCACCCTGGCGCGTCCCTTCACCGGGCCACCGCCTGGCCGCCCATCAGGCTGTACACGGTGCTCATGATGGTCATCGAGCCGCCCGACCGGTACGGGTGCAGCTTCATCCGGTGCTCCACGTGCTGGTCGCTGCGCTCGAACTCGCGAAAGCTCGGCTCGTCGACCCAGTCGCTGACGATGTAGTAGACCCGCTCCTCCGACTCGCTGTGGTAGAGCCACTGCCCGAGGTTGGCGGGGTGCCCGGTGACGCCGGTGCCGATGGCCAGCCAGGCCTGCTCGAACTCCTTCTCCATGCCCTGCTTGATCTCCGCGCGCAGCATCACGCGGAACGGGTTCGCGGTCATGGTCAGATGCCTCCGTCGACGTTGATGTTCTCGCCCGTGATGTAGGCGGACCGGTCGCTGAGCAGGAAGAGCACGGCCTCGGCGATGTCCTGCGGGCGGCCGAAGCGGCCCATGGCGATGATGTCGGCGTAGCGCTCCTCGTACGCGCGGCGCTGCTCGGGGGAGAGCTTGGCCGCCGCCTCCGGGGTCTCGATCATGCCGGGGGAGACGAGGTTGACGCGGATGCCGGACGGGCCGAGCTCCTTGGTGAGCCCGCGGACGAGGCCGATGAGGGCCGACTTCGCCGCGGTGTAGTGCGAGCGCAGCGGGATGCCCACCGTCGCCACGCGGGAGCCGATCGCCACCACGGAGCTGCCCTCGGACAGCAGCGGCAGGGCCCGGTTGATGACGAGGTAGGCGGCGGTCAGCGAGGTGTCCACCACCCGGTGCCACTCGTCGAGCGGCAGTTGCCCGAAGGGGACGTGGCTGATGACGCCGGCGTTGTGCACGATGCCGTGCAGCGCGCCGTACCCGTCGCGCACCCCGGCCACCAGCTGCTCGACCTCGGCGGGGACGGTGACGTCGGCCCGGACGAGCTGGTGGTCGCCGGGGATGTTCTTGAGCTCGCCGGCGAGGTGCTCGATGTGCTCGCCCTCCTGCCGGTAGCAGGAGACGACGTTGGCTCCGGCCCGCGCCACGCCGAGGGTGATCTCGCGGCCGATCCCGCGGCTCCCCCCGGTGACGAGGACCGTCTTTCCTGACAGTTGCTGGCTCATGATGACTCCTTCACAGGACGGAGGCGGCGGCGATGTTGAGCGCGAACCCCGCGCACGACAGGACCGTGCGCAGGAGGTTCCAGTTCCGCCAGCGCGACCTCGGGTCGAGGCGCTCGAAGTCCTCGGGCAGCGACTCGGGGTCGATGGACTTGACCCACCGGTTGATGGGCACCTGCTTGACGATCGAGATGCCCATCACGCAGCAGAGGGTGACGGCCGTGACAGCGAACATGACCTGCGCGACCCGGTCCGGCGCGGTGGCTGCCAGCACGACGTCGGCGACTACGGTGAGGCCGAAGCAGATCGGCATGAACGGGTCGTAGCGGCCCCACAGATAGCGGTGGGAGTACACGTACCTGTCCGCGGGGAACGTCTCCATCAGGGGAATGATCCCGAGCGCGGTGGACAACAGGATTCCGGCCGCGAGGCCGCTGCCCAGCAGGGCCAGCGGCACCAGGGCGTCGATCATCTGCGCTCACTCCCCTTCTCGTGGCGGGCTCAGGCGGCGGTGCCGGCCGGGTCGTGGGCGCCGGCGACCTGCCGTTCGATGACCTCTTTGATGTGCCGCATCTCGTTGCGGGTCTGCTCGTTGAGGTGCCGGGCGGCGCCCTCGTTGTCGACCGGGGCGCTCGGCTTCATCTCGAACTGCTGGATCCAGCGCAGCCGGGTGCCGCCGTCGACCTCGTGGTACTCCCAGAAGAGGTGCATGAACTCCAGGAGCGGCCCGGTCTCGATGCGCTTGGCGTGCACGGTGCGGGTGACCGGGTCGGTCCTGCGCTCGGAGACCCAGCTCCACACCGTGCCGTCGGGCTCGGGGTGCATGGTCAGCCGGAAGCGCACGCGGTCGCCGTCGCGCTCCAGGATGTCCACCCGCTCGTACTCGCTGAACAGCGTGGGCCACGACTCCAGGTCGTTGGTCATCTCCCAGACCACGTCGACCGGCGCGGCGATCACGATCTCGTTGTCGGTCCTGCCGGGCATGTCAGGCCGCCAGCCGCTGGTTGACGTAGTCGAGGATGTTCCGGGGCGTCGTCATCTCCTCGATCGCCTCGTCCGGGATCGGCAGCTGGTGCGCCTGCTGGATGCGGGTGGCGATCTCCAGCACGGCCAGCGAGTCGAAGCCCAGGTGGTCGAGCCCGACGTCGAGGATCTCGCCGTCGAGCTCCTTCGCCGACTCGGCGTCGACCTGGATCATGATCGTCTTGAGCTGGTCCAGGGTGAGCAGGCTCATCTCTTTCCTCCAGATGGTGTCGGTGCGTTACGTGGTCAGCCGGCGGTGACCACCGCGGCGGCGTTGAACCCGCCGTAGCCGCGGGCCACCACCAGGGCGGTCCGCAGCCGGGCCTCCCGCGGCTCGCCGCAGACGAGGTCGAGGTCGTGGGCGGGCAGCGGTTCCGCCACGTTGACGGTCGGGGGGATCACCTGGTCGCGGATCGCCAGCAGGGCCGTGGCCAGGTCCAGTGCGGCGCCGCCCGCGTACAGGCGGCCCGTCATGGTCTTGGGGGCGGTGACCGGCACCCGGCGCGGGCCGAAGACCTCGCGCAGCGCGGCCGCCTCGGCCGCGTCGAGCTCCGGCACGCCGTAGGCGTCGGCGAGGACCACGTCCACACCGTCGGGCGTCACCATGGCGTCGGCCAGCGCCGACTCGATGGCCCTGCGCAGGGCGGGCGGCCTGGGCGAGCCCGGCGGCGGGTCGAACGTGGCCGCGTAGCCCGCGATCCGGCCGTACGGCCGGCGCGCCGCGGTCGCGGCGTCCTCGACGATGAGGATCGCCCCGCCCTCCCCCGGTACGTAGCCGCAGGCCTCGGCCGAGAACGGCACGTACGCCGTGGTGGGGTCGTCGCGGCGGCTGAGCAGCCGGGTGGCGATCTGCGCGGTGAGCCCCGCCGGGGACAGCGAGGCGTCGGTGCCCCCGGTGACGACCAGCCGGGTGCCGAGACGCACCTGCCTGCGGGCGTGGCCGATCGCGTCGAGCCCGCCGGCCTGCTCGGTCGCGATCACGCCGCAGGGGCCGCGCATGCCGTGCCGGATGGACAGCTGTCCGGTGGTGGCCGCGTAGAACCAGGCCACCGACATGTACGCGCCGACGTACAGCGGGCCCTTGGCCCACAGCTTCTGCAGCTCCCGCTGGCCGAACACGGTGCCGCCCGAGGAGTTCGCGGTGATCACCGACATCGCGTACTCGGGCAGCTCGGCGGGGTCGACGCCGGCGTCGGCCAGCGCCTCGTCGGTGGCGGCGAGCGCCAGGTGGGTCATGTGGTCGGTCTGCGCGCGCAGCCGCTTGGGCACGCGCTCCACCGGGTCGAAGCCCTTGACCTCGCCGGCCAGCCGTACGGGGAAGCCGGAGACGTCGTAGGCCGAGATCACGTCGATGCCGCTCTTGCCGGCCAGCGTGGCCGCCCAGTAGTCCTCGGTGCCGAGGCCGTTGGGCGCCATCACGCCGATGCCGGTGACCACCGCCGCGCTCATGCCGCCACCTTGTGGGGAGCGGTGATCGTCACCGCGGTCTGGAAGCCGCCGAAGCCGCTGCCGATGCTGAGCACCACGTCGGTGCTGTGCTCGCGCGCCTCGACCGGCACGTAGTCCAGGTCGCACTCCTCGTCGAAGTTCGTCAGGTTCGCCGTGGGCGGGACCACGTCGTTCTCGATCGCCAGGACGCTGGCGGCGATCTCGATGGCGCCGATCGCGCCCAGGGAGTGGCCGATCATGGACTTGATGGAGCTCATCGGCACCTGGTACGCCCGCTCGCCCAGGCTCTCCTTCACCGCGGCGGTCTCGTGCCGGTCGTTCTGCTTCGTCCCCGAGCCGTGGGCGTTGACGTAGTCCACGTCCCCGGGCGTCAGGCCGGCGTTGCGCAGCGCCACCCGGATGGCCTCGGCCATCTCCCGGCCGTCCTCCTTCAGGCCCGTCATGTGGAAGGCGTTGGCCCGGCTGGCGTACGAGGCGATGGCGGCCCGCGTCCTGGCGCCGCGGCGCCTGGCGTGGTCGGCCTCCTCCAGCACGAACACGGCCGAGCCCTCGCCCAGGACAATGCCGTTGCGCTCCCTGTCGAAGGGGCGGCAGGCGGTGGCGGGGTCGTCGTTGCGCGGCGTGGTGGCCTTCAGAGCGTCGAAGCAGGCCACGGTGATCGGCGAGACGGGGGCCTCGGCCGCACCGGTGACGACGACGTCCGCGGTGCCCTCCTCGATGAGCTGCAGGGCGTACCCGACCGCGTCCAGGCCGGACGTGCAGCCGGTCGAGATCAGGGTCGTCGGCCCCTCGGCGCCGGCCGCCCAGGCGATCTCGGTGACGATCGAGCTCGGGACCATGAAGTTGTAGCTGTGCGGGACGGCGTACGACCAGTCGGTCAGCCAGCGCCGGCCGCCGTCGCTGACGACCACGTACTCCTGCTCCATCATCGTCGTGTTGCCGACGGCGTTGCCGATGCTGACGGCCACCCGGCCCGGGTCCAGCTCGCCGAGGGCGAGCCCGCTGTCGGCCAGGGCGTCGCGCGCGGCGACCACGCCGAGCTGCGCGGCCCGGTCCATGCGGCGGACCTCCTGCGGGGTCAGGCCCCGCGCGGCCGGGTCGAAGTCGCACTCCGCGGCCACCTGGCACCTGAACCCCGTCGCGTCGAAGAGGGAGATGCTCCTGGTTGCCGTGCGGCCGTGGGAGAGCATGTCCCAGAAGGCCGCGGTGTCGCCCCCGCCGGGGGCGATCACCGACATGCCGGTGATGACGGCCCGGCGACGTCTCATGACGGCCCGCCCGCGGCCACCGGCCCGCCGACGTTCGGTGGCGGGCCCTCCTCCAGCAGCGGCTCGGTGTCGACGTGGCCGAGGTCGGGGCGGGGCGCCAGGGGCCCGTTGTGGAAGACCACCTTCGCCGGCTCCTCGCCGTTGTTCTCGAAGCGGTGCCTGACCCCCTTGGGGATCAGCAGGCCGTCGTCGGCCCGCAGCTGGACGTGGCTCTCGCCGTCGATCCGGGCGGTCAGCGTGCCGCTGACGACGTAGATGAACTCCTCCGAGTAGGGGTGGTGGTGCTCGATCACGAACTCGCCGGGCTGGAGCACGCCCACCCCCATGAACCCGGAGGTCGAGCCCGCCGACCGCGGGCTGAGCAGCAGCTGGATCCGGCCGCCCCGCCGGTGGTCCACCGGTACGTCCCGCAACGACACTTTCCTGGGCGTCGACGTGGACATCGGGTCACTTCCCTTCCCACAGGTAGAACTGCTCGGCCATCGAGTCCTTCGGCTCCCGCCAGGACGGCAGGTACGGGCTCATGTACTTGGCGAGCCTGGTGTTGACGTCCTGGAACAACGGGTGCTCCCGATGGGCGTAGAGCCGCTCCGTCGGATCGCCGTCCGCCTCGGTGAGGTGGAAGTAGAGTCCGTTGAACCTGAACAACGACCTGGCGCGGATGCCGATCAGCTCCGGGAGTTCGGTGGCGTCGGAATCGCGGAAGATCTCGGCCACCGCGTCGGAATCGGCCGGGTCCATACGCGCCACGATGAGCGTTCTGTGCATGTGCGACTCCCCGTCTAAGGGTTTACTGAGCTGGGTCTACTGCGGCTGGGTCTCATGGACCGGCTGCGACCAATGCACGGATGCTGACAAGGGCCCCTCGGGGGCTCATCGAGAACCGCTCGACTCCCGGCCGCCATCCGATCGACTCCGTCGAGCGAGCTCCGAGCCGCCCACGAGCCGCCGGTGTCACCTTCGAGCAGCCCGCGGTGCGCGTCTTCGGCGCGGCCCGCGGTACGCGTCGGAGAGCGAAAGGTCGGTGCGCCCGTGAACGAGATCCTGAGCGTGCTCGCCCTGCTGGGCAGCGGGACGACGGCGGGCGTGATGTTCGCCGTGGCGATCAGCATGGTCCCCGCCCTCGGTGCGATGCCCGTGCCCCGGTACGTCGAGGCGCACCAGCTCCTCGGCCGGAACTGGGACCCCACCATGCCGATCATCGTCATCACGACCACGCTGGCCGGCCTGGCGCTGGTGCCGCTCTCGGGCGACCCGGCGCGCACGGTGCTGCACGCGGCGGCCGCGGTGCTGATGCTCGGCGTCGCCGGGGTCTCCCACCTGCTGAACGTCCCCCTGAACCGGGCCGTCAAGGCGCTCGGTCCGGGCAGCTCCATCCCGCCGGGATGGGTCGATCCCCGGCCCACCTGGCGCGGTTACCACCTGGTCCGGACGGCGCTCGCGGGCGCGGCCTTCGCGCTCAACGCGACCGCCGTCGTGCTCGTGTGACCACGATCGCGCCCATGCGGCACGACCGCGGTCGTGCTCGTGTGACGTGCCGGACCCCTTCGACGGCCATCCCCTGAGACGGAGGCACTCGTGAATCTCGACCTGAACAGCCGCAGGGTCCTGGTGACCGGCGGCACCCGCGGCGTCGGACGCGCCATCTCCCTGGCCCTGGCGGGCGCCGGCGCGAACGTGGTCGCCTGCCACCGCACCGACGAGGAGTCCGCCGCCGAGCTCGGCAGGCAGCTCAAGCAGCTCGGCGGCGACCACCACGTGGTGCGCGCCGACGTCACCGTGCCCGCCGACGTGGCGGCGCTCGCCGACCACGTACGCACCGTGTACGGCGGGCTCGACGTCGTCGTCAACAACGCCGGCGTGGACTCGATGGCCCCGCTCGCCGTGCTGGAGGGCGAGGAGTGGCGGCGGGTCCTCGACACCGACCTGACCTCCGCCTTCCTGGTCACCCAGACCATGCTGCCGCTGCTCGGCGAGGGCGCGTCGGTCATCATGATCGGCAGCGCCGCCGCCGAGCGCGGGGTGGCCATGCGCGCCCACTACGGCGCGGCCAAGGCCGGGCTCGCCGGGTTCACCCGCTCGCTGGTGAAGGAGCTGGGCGAGCGCCGGATCAGGGTGAACGTCGTCGCGCCCGGCATCGTCGAGACCGAACCCGGCGCGGGGCTGCCCGAGGAGCTGTTCCAGCGCTTCACCGGCCTGACCCCGCTCGGCCGCCTGGCTCAGCCGGACGACGTGGCGGGCGCCGTGCTGTTCCTCGCCGCGGACCTGTCGCGGTTCGTCAACGGCGTCACCATCGCCGTCGACGGCGGTATCTGAACCCTTGGAGTGAGGTAACCCATGACTTTCGCCGCGATCACCTACAAGATCAAGCCCGGGCACGAGGACGAGATCGCGCAGATCTTCGCCGAGTTCCAGCGGGCCGACTCGCCCATCCTGCACGACGAGGAGGGCGAGGAGACCGGCGTGATCCTCGCCACCGGCCTGTTCATCTCGGGCGACCGGATGTTCCGGGTCATCCAGTACGAGGGCCGGCTCGACGACGTCGCCAGGCACATGGCCGTGCAGGAGGGCGTGCGCGAGGCGGAGCGCAGGCTCCAGCCGTACCTGGCCGAGCCGCGCGACACCGAGACCGTCGAGGGCTTCATGAAGTACTTCGGCAACAGCACCATGCGCTGCATCCAGCAGCTCGGCGTGCCCACCGAGATGCTCAAGGACATCCCCGAGCACCTGCTGCGGAGGCAGCCGTGAAACGCCTGGCCTTCCTGGGGCTCGGCGGCATGGGGGCGGGCATGGCGCTGCGGCTGCTCGACTGCGGCCACGACCTGGTCGTCCACAACCGGACGCCGGAGAAGGCGGCGCCCGTCGCCGCGGCGGGCGGCGTGATCGCCGCCAGTCCCGCCGGGGCGGTGGCCGGCGCCGACGCCGTCGTGGTGAGCCTGGCCGACCAGGCCGCCGTGGAGCGGGTGGTCCTCGGCGACGCGCTGGCGGCGCTGCGGCCGGGCGCCTACGTGATCGACACCTCCACCCTGTCGCCGGCCTTCTCCCGGACCGCCACCGAGCGGCTCGCCGCGGCCGGCGTGCGCCGGGTGGAGGCGTGCGTGCTCGGCAATCCCGCCCAGGCCAGGGAGGGGCTGCTGCGCGTGCTCGCCGCGGGCCCGCCGGCCGACGTCGACGCCGTGGAGCCCGTGCTGGAGTCGCTGGGCCACCAGGTCGTCCGGGTGGGCGACACAGGCTCGGCCGCCGTCATGAAGCTGGCGTTCAACCTGCTGATCGGCGCGCAGGTGGCCTCGCTCGCCGAGGCCGTGGCCCTGGGCGTCGGCGCCGGGCTGGACCGCGGGGAACTGCTGACCGCGATCAAGGAGAGCGGCTTCAGCTCCCTGGTCATGGGTTTCCGCGCGGACATCATGCAGCGGCGCGACTACGTGCCCGCGGCCTTCCGTACCCGGCTGATGGCCAAGGACCTGCGCTTCGCCCTCGACGAGGCGGAGCGGGCCGGCCTGGCGCTGCCGGTGACCCGGCGGGCGGCCGAGCGGTTCGAGCAGGTGATCGGCGCGGGCGACGGCGAGGCCGACGCGGCCGTCCTGGTCGAGCACCCCCAGATGATCACCCAGGTGGTCACATGACCACGTCGGTGGAGGCGACCCGGCCGGCGGAGCCCGGGCGGCTGTTCGGGCAGCCCCGCTGGTTCGGCACGCTGTTCATGGTGGACATGTGGGAGCGGTTCAGCTTCTACGGGATGCGCGCCATCCTCATCCTCTACCTCGTGGCCCCGGCCGAGCGCGGCGGCCTGGGCGTGCCCATCGGCACCGCGGCCGCCCTGTTCGGGCTCTACATGTCCACGGTCTTCCTGGCCGCGCTGCCCGGCGGCTGGATCTCCGACCGGCTGCTCGGTCCCCGCCGCACCGTGCTCGTGGGGGCGGTCACGATCGCCGCCGGTCACTACGCGATGGCGGTGCCGTCCGTGCCGTTCGTCTACGCGGGACTGACGCTCATCGCGGCCGGCACCGGGCTGCTCAAGCCCAGCATGGGCGCCATGGTCAGCCACCTCTACCCGCACGACACCGGCAAGCGGGACGCGGCCTGGTCGGTCTTCTACATGAGCATCCAGGTCAGCGCCCTGCTGGCGCCGCTCGTCACCGGGTTCCTCGGCGAGCGGGTCGACTGGCACCTCGGCTTCGCCGCGGCCGGCGTGGGCATGACGTTCGGGGTCGTCCAGTACGTCCTGGGCCTGCGGCACTTCGCCGACCTCGGCGCGCGGCCGCCGCGGCCGATGAGCGCGGCGGAGCTGCGGCCGGTGCTGGTCAGGACGGGCGTGATCGGCGGCGCGGCCGTCGTGCTGTTCGGCGTGGACGTGCTGGCGGGCACCTTCACCGTCGAGCACCTCCTGGCGCTCGTCGGGATCACCGTCGTGGTGGTCCCGATCCTCTACTACCGCTCGATCATGCGCGATCGCGGGCTGCTGCCCGAGGAGCGGCGGCGGGTGAAGGCGTTCCTGTGGTTGCTGCTGGCCTCCGCCGTGTTCTGGATGCCGTACGACCAGGGCGGCTCGCTGCTCAACCTGTTCGCCGAGCGCAGCACCGACCGGGTGCTGTTCGACTTCGAATTGCCCGCGAGCTGGTTCCAGTCGCTGCACCCCGGCTTCATCCTGCTGCTGGCGCCGCTGTACGCCTGGTTCTGGGTGCGCAAGGGGCAGCACATCGGCACCTCGGCGAAGTTCGCGGTCGGCCTGCTCATGATGGGGGCGAGCTTCGTCGTCATGGCGTTCGCGGCGCTCGGCGCGGCGGGCGGCGCGAAGGTGTCGATGACGTTCCTGGTGGTGGTCTACCTGCTGCAGGTGGCCGGGGAGCTCGCGCTGGCCCCTCCGGGGATGAGCGCGCTGTCCCAGGCCGCGCCGCGGGCGTACGTCAGCCAGATGATGGGGGTCTGGTGGTTGTTCGCGGCGCTCGGGGTCGGGCTCGGCGGGCAGCTCGCCCGGATCAGCACGGTCATCCCGCAGCCGGTGTACTTCGCGGGCCTGGGCGGTCTCGTCCTGCTCGTCGGCCTGGCCGTGTCGCTCGGCGCCCGCAGGATCGACCGCGGCCTGCGCTGAGCCCCTCACCCGCGGGTCCCGGATCGCAAGGTCCCGGGACCCGCGGTTTTCGCGTGTACCCGGGGACTTTCGCGTGTGCCCGGCTTCAGGAGGGGCGGCAGGACACGGTCGAGATCTCGTCACCTATCACTGCCATGCCCAGGCGTACGGACTGGCCGAGCAGCCGCTGCGCCGCCTGGAGCCGCCTGGCCAGGCGCCGTGACAGCGCGTTGCTGAGGCAGGGCCGCAGCCGCATGCCGTTCAGCACGGCGACCTCGGTCACGCCGCCCGCGGCCAGGGTGACCATCCGCTCCTTGACCGCCACCTGACGGCTGAGCAGCCGCAGGCCCGTGTCGAAGACGAAGACGTCGGCCGGCTCGCACTCCTTGGCCAGGTTCTCCCCCAGCCCCCACGTCGCGCGCACGATGATGTCGCTGTCCGCGCGGGCGGTGTCGGCGGGGTACACCCGGGCGAAGCTCTCCGCGGCCACCAGGTCCTGGATCAGCACGGCCCTCCTGCCGAGGCCGCCGATGGCGTGCACGGGCAGGCCGGGCGCCCAGCCGCGGGACGGCATCGGCCATGCGAGCAGCTCCGTCACGGCGGAGGACAGCGCCTCGTGCCCGCGGATGTTGAGGAAGGCCTGCGGCCGCATGCGCGTCATGCCGGGGGGCGGAGAGGGCCGTACCGCGACCGCGAGGCCGTCACCCTGTTCGGGCCGGCTCAGCTCCCAGTAGGCCGCCGCGGCGGCGCTCAGCACCGCGTCACGGTCCGGCGCGGGCAGGTCAAGGTACGACAGCGCGGTCACGCTGAATCCCCGGGGGACTCCGAAGGCATGGCCGAGCCGGCTCAGGTACGCCGCTTTCTCCCCGACGAGTTCGACGCTGCGGCTCTGCGGCTCCTGAGACCAATAGAGCTGAAAGTCCCGGCGGAAGCCGGAAGTACCCTCGTCACCCACGTGAGCTTCATCTCCACGAGCGTAAATCACGATGAACGGGCAGCGCCGGCGTTCATCATCGGAGCCGCGGTTCATCACCGGATACGTGACTGGATTTATCTGGCTCCTTACTCGACGACAGGACGCACGGCTCGGTGAAGAGCCTGAATTAAGCCTACCCATTCTGGGATTCCGTCGAATACTCGGCGCGCAGCGACGCCGGGTACGACCGGGGGAGTAGCCCGGCGCCGGCCTACTCCCTTTGGACGACTCCGGCACGGAGAGTAGCGGCGGCGACACGGTGATCCGGAGCACGGGTCGCGAGCTGCGATTACGGCCGTGATCGCCCCATTCGGGCCACCGAAACGTCCTGACTTTCGTCCTGACCAAATCAGTTGATCAACATCAGAATGTTAACAGCGACCTTGCCTAATGGGTGAGAGTCGCAGGTCATGAAAGGTCCAGATGCGTTCGAGAACGCCTCGTGCGCTTCCCCAGCCATTCATGTGCAGAGATATAGACAAACGAGTAGTGACACTCGAACACGGCTGGACGATACTGGCTCCGAGCGAGGTCACAGCGGCAATAAGGGGCTGGCAAGTCAGGCAGCAACGCAACATCATCAGATTAGGGAGCAGCCATGCTGCGATTCGGCATCCTAGGCACGCTAGAGGTGAGCAATGGAGAAGGAGATTGCACCCCGACCGCACCGAAGCTCCGTGAAGTCCTTTCGCTGCTGCTCGTCCAGCCCAATCGGGTCGTCCCCACCGAGATTTTGCTAGAGGAATTGTGGCGGGGCAAACTGCCCCGCAGCGCGGTGGCCACCCTGCAGACATACGTCTACCAGCTCAGGAAAATCCTGAGCTACGGCCCCTCGGCGGACGACTGCGAACTGCTGGTGACCCGGCCACCGGGTTACATGATCCGGCTGGATCCGGACCATCTCGACGCGACGCTGTTCGAGAAGCTCGTGGAGGAAGGACAGGCGGCACTCGCCCTCGACGACGCCCGGACCGCCAGCCGGCTGCTGCACCAGGCTCTCGCGCTGTGGCGGGAGCGCGCACTGGCCGACGTCGAGCCGGGGCCGCGTCTCGCCGCACATCTGGCCTGGCTGGAGGAGAGCCACCTGTCCGCGCTCGAGTTGCGTATCGAGGCCGATATGCGCCTGGGCAAACATCGCCAGCTGGTTGGCGAACTGCGGGCACTCGCCGCGGCTCATCCCCTGCACGAGTGGTACCACCTGCAGCTGATGGTCTCGCTCCACCGCTCGGGCCGGCGGGCCGACGCGCTCGACGTCTACCAACGCCTGCGGAAGGTGATCCGCGCCGAGATCGGCCTTGAACCCTCGGCCGAGCTGCGTCATGCGCAGCAGGTGATCCTCGAAGGGTCTGCTGCAGACGTCCTCATGCGGACGTAATGGCCGGCAGAACCCTGAGGCGTTTCCACCGAGGCGCACCCGTGGCAACGGGTGCGCCTCTCGTTTTCCCACCCGGTTCCTTCGCCCGTCCCGCCCTCCTCGCATCCCGTCTTCTTCGCGCCCTGCTCCTTCACACCCCAGTGCGGGAGGTGGCGGCGGTGGGGGTCCTAACGGCTCTCGATCGGGGCTCGACGTCTCCTCGCGACCATGGACCCGCCCGTACGGCGATCCGGCGATGGGAGGCCGCCCGTGCCCAGTAAGGCGACACCGAGATACCAGTTCCCGTTCCGGGGAGCCGCGCTGACCGATCCACCCCCCGAGTTCGCGCAGCTCCGCCAGGAGGAGCCCGTGGCGCTGGTGGAGCTGCCCACCGGCGACCACGCGTGGCTGGTCACCGGCTACCACGAGGTCCGCCAGGTGCTGTCGGACCACCGTTTCAGCAGGGCCGCGGCGGCCAGGCCCGGGGCGCCGCGGCTGCGGCCCGTGCCGCCCGACTCGACCTCGATCCTCTCGCTCGACCCGCCCGAGCACACCCGGCTCAGGTCCCTCGTCGCGTACGCGTTCACCGCGCGCCGGATCGCCGCCATGCGACCGCGCATCCAGGAGCTGACCGACGCGCTGCTCGACGAGCTGGTGGCCAAGGGCGCCCCCGGCGACCTGGCGCAGGGGTTCGCGGTGCCGCTCGCCATGGCGGTGATCTGCGAGATCCTCGGCGTGCCGGAGGAGGACCGGGAGCGGTTCAGGCAGTCGGCCGACATCGCGCTAAGCCTGGTGCCGGCCGACGCCGACAGGCTCGTCGCGGCCAGGGCCACGCTGCACGACTACCTGGCCTCTCTGGTGGCGGCCAAGCGGCACGAGTTCCGCGGGGACGTGCTGAGCGTGCTCGCCTCCGACCACGACGGCGAGCGCCTGACGTACGAGGAGCTGCTCACCTTCGGGGCGACGCTGCTGACGGCCGGCTACCACACCGTGGCCGCCGCCCTCATCAACGGCACGCTGGTCCTGCTCCTCCGCCCGGACGAGCTGGCCCGCCTGCGTGAGCGCCCGCAGCTGATCACGACGGCGGTCGAGGAGCTGCTGCGCTTCACCCCGGGCGCCGTCAGCGGCGGGACGATCCGGGTCGCCACCGAGGACGTCGAGCTGGGAGGCGTGACGATCCGCCAGGGTGAGGCCGTCATCCCCTCGACCACCTCCGCCAACCGGGACGGCTGCGCCTTCGCCGACCCCGACAGCCTGGTCCTCGACCGGCCCTTCGGCCGCGGCGACGTCTCCCACGTCGCCTTCGGCCACGGCTTCCACCACTGTCTCGGCGCGAACCTCGCCCGGCTGGAGATGCGCCTGGCCATCGGCTCGCTGGTGCGTCGCCTGCCCGGGCTGAGCCTCGCCGTGCCGGTGGAGGAGCTGACCTGGAACCCCAACACGATGATCCGAACTCTGTCCGCGATGCCGGTGACCTGGCAGCGCGGGGAAACCGAGGAGTGAGACGAGCGATGACCATCGAGCTCCCCGCCGCCGGGCGGGTCACCGGCAGCCGCATACTCGGGCTGGGCGTCTACCGGCCCGCGAGCGTCGTCACGAACGCGGAGATCGCCGAGCGCGTGGGCCGTACGGAGAAGTGGATCGAGTCCCGCTCCGGCGTCAGGGAGCGCCGCTTCGCCGGGCCCGGCGAGTCGCTGCCCATGATGTCCGCCGCCGCCGCGGAGAAGGCGCTGGCCGCGGCCGGGGTCGATCCGGCGCGGGTCGGCTGCGTGCTGACCGCGACCACGACGCACCTCACCCAGATGCCGTCGCTGGCCTCGGAGGTGGCCCACCGGATCGGCGCCGGGCGGGCCGCCGCGTTCGACGTCTCCGCCGCCTGCGCGGGCTTCTCGTACGCGCTGGCCCTCGCCAGCGACATGGTACGGGCCGGCAGCGCCGAGTACGTGCTGATGATCGGTGCCGAGCGGGTGTCCGACATCCTCGACCACGAGGACCCCAGCACCGCCTTCCTGTTCGCCGACGGCGCCGGGGCGGTCGTGGTGGGGCCTTCGGACCGGCCGGGCATCGGCCCCGTGGTGTGGGGCTCGGACGGCTCGCGCGCCGGTGCCGTCGGCATGAGCGGCTTCTGGGTGCCCGAGCTGCAGCGGCAGCCGGACCTCAAGTGGCCGGTCCTGACGATGTCGGGCTGGCGCGTCTATCGCTGGGCGACCGCCGAGCTCATCCCGATCGCCGCGCGGGCCATCGAGCGGGCCGGCCTCACACCCGCCGATCTCGACGCGTTCATCCCGCACCAGGCGAACAAGCTCATCACCGACGCCATCGCCGAGGGGCTCGGCCTCGGCGAGGACATCACGGTCGCGTACGACATCGAGCGGAGCGGCAACACCTCCGCCGCCTCCATCCCGCTGGCCATGGACGCGCTGCTGAGCACGAACGCGGTCCGCAGCGGCGACCTCGCGCTGCTCATCGGATTCGGCTCGGGACTGGTTTACGCGGCGCAGGTCGTGGAATTGCCGTGAATCATTTCGACGGCCCCGGATCTGCGCTCTAGCGGGCGACGACCTGCCGCCTATGTCGGAAAGTTAACGTCTTTGTCAGAAGCCCACCGCATCACGCATTCCTGTCGGCTGTGAAATGGCCGGGCGGAGAAGAGGAGTCCAATGTTGACGAAAAACCAGCGGGCCGTCGTCAGGTCCACGGCCCTCATCGTGGCGATTCCGCTGACCGGTTGCGCCGGCGCGGCGCAGTCGTCCACCGCCGCGCAGCCTCCTGCCCAGGCGGCGGCCCCGGCCCAGGCGGCCCCCGCCCAGGCGCCGGCCACCGCGGCGCAGGAGCCGCCGCGCAACGGTGCCGCGAACACGACCACCGACAAGAACCTCAAGCAGTTCGAGTGGTTCGCGGGCAGCTGGACCTGCAAGTCCGAGAACACCCCGCCCATGGGCAAGCCGTACACCAGCACGCTGAAGGCCACGGGCGCCTATGAGCTGAGCGGCCGGTGGTTCGTGTGGAACAGCCAGGAGCAGCCCGGGCCGCAGGTGGAGAACCCGGTCGCGTTCAAGGGGGTCTGGGGGTACGACACCACTAACAAGCGGGTGGTGACCAATCACTTCGACAGCACGGGTATCAGGGCGCTGCAGTTCGGCGCCGGGTGGAAGGGCAACGTGCTGGACCTCACCGACGGCGAGCTCTTCCTCCAGAACAGCCCGCCCATCCCGTTCCGGGAGATCTTCACCAGGCTCGGGCCCGACAGATTCACCGACGACATGCTCTTCAAGCTCGACGGGAAATGGCAGCGGATCATCATCGCCGACTGCACCCGCGACAAGTAGCATGACAAATTCCCGGCCCCATTGGAAAGGGGCCGGGAATTTCTCTTGCCGTGCTTTCTGACAGGCCGAGTCAGGGGTAGCAATCCGGCGAGACGGGGAGGCCGGCCCACTGCATCGGGTCGTGGCCGTAGATCACCAGGGCGTCCTCGCGGGCCGCGAGGGTGGCCAGCTTGCGGGTGCTCGCCCGGGTCTCGGCCTCGTCCAGGTCGAACGGGAGGATCGGGCGCTCGTCGGGGTCGGTGGCGATGCCCATGGGGATGGCGTCGCCGGCCAGGAGCACGGCGCCCGTCTCCGGGAGGCGTACGAGCACCGACTGGTGGCCCGGCACGTGGCCGCCCGACTCGATCAGCTCGATCCCCGGCAGCAGCCGGACGTCGCCCTCGACCTGCCGGTAACGCAGGCCGGGCAGGTCCCAGTGCTTGCGCGCCTCCACCAGCCGCTCGATCCGCCCGGAGCGGGCGGCCTCCAGATGCGCGCGCTGGACGACGAACTCGGCGGCGGGGAACTTGTCGTGGTTGCCGGCGTGGTCGGGGTCGAGGTGCGTGCAGATCACCACGTGGATGTCCGCCGGGGTCAGGCCCAGCTCGGCGAGCCTGGCGACGACGTCGTCCTCCGGCCTCACCTCGATCGGGACGTCGCCGCCCGCCGGGGCCGCCCGGTAGCCGGTGTCGACCAGGACGTTCCTGCCGTCGTGGAGCCGGATCAGGTAGCCCGGCACGGGAGCCTCGATGCCGCGGATCGTGCCGAGCCGCAGCAGGTACAGGCGCATCGCGGTCATCGTCGTTCCCCCGCGGCTCGTGGCCGGTCCAGCAGGGCGCGCAGGGCGGTCTCCAGCGCCGCCTCGGGATCGGGTGAAGGACGGTCGCTCCGCCAGGCCACGAAACCGTCCGGGCGGACGAGCGTGGCGGTGCCCGCGCCCCCGTACACGGCGGCGCACCGGTCGTCGGGATCGGTCAGCTCGACGCCCAGGCGGTACACCGGCACCTCCAGCCCGAGCCGGGCCGCGACCGGCGCCATGGCGGGCGCCCAGGGCCCGGCCGAGCCGGTGACCATGGTCCATGACCGGCCGAACAGGTCGATCGTCGAGATCCGCCGCCCCGCCAGGGACACCCGCGCGTGCGGCGCCCGCGTCCCGGGCCGCCCGTCGCAGTCCTCGGCCCACGGCGAGCGGTGCTCCTCGGCCCCCGCGAAAGCCCCGCCAACCCGGCCGGCAGCGGCACCCGCGGTGGCAGTGATGGCGGTGGCAGTGATGGCGGTGGCGGTGCTGGCGGTGGCGGTGCTGGCGGTGGCGGGTTGGTGGGGCTGAGTGACGGCCGTGGCGTCCGACACGGCCGATGAACGGTAGAGCTGGCGGAAGTGGACCGTGTGATCGGGCTCGATCCCTTCGGCGGCCTCCGACTCCTCGCCCATCATCGCCGGCCGGTCCTTCGACCGGAGCACCGCCTGCTCCACCGTCGCCACCGCCACCGGCCGCCGCTCGGCCTCGTAGCTGTCCAGCAGGCCGGGCCCGGCCTGGCCGCGTGCCACCATGGCGAGCTTCCACGCCAGGTTCTGGGCGTCCTGGATGCCGGTGTTGGAGCCGAGGGCCCCCGAGGGGGGCATGACGTGCGCGGCGTCGCCGACGAGGAAGACCCGGTCTCGCCGGTAGGAGTCCGCGGTCAGCCCGGCCGCCTCCCACGGCAGCACGCTCTTGATCTTCACGTCCAGGCCGGGCAGCCCCGCGGCGGCCCGTACGAGCTCGGCGCACCGCTCCTCGGGGAAGTCGTCGGGGCTCTGCCCGCTCTCCGGGTCGTACATGACGTGCAGGAGCCAGTTGACCGCGTTGTCGACCGGCACGAGCGCGCCCATGAGGTGCGAGTTCACGACGTAGGACAGGATGAACCGGCGCTCCCCCAGCGCCTCGCGCAGGTCGGCGTGGAAGTGGATGTTGAGGTAGTGGGCGAGCGTGCCCGCCCCGGTACGGCCGATGCCGAGCGCCTGCCGCACCCGGCTCCCGCCGCCGTCGGCAGCCACCAGGTAATCGGCCTCGATCTCGTAGACCTCGTCCGTGGCCGCCTCGCGCACGACCGCGCGCACGCCGTCGCCGTCCTGAGATGGCGTCCAATGCTCGAGGGCCGTGCCGAAGCGGGCGTCGGCGCCGAGCTCGACGGCCCGCTCCAGCAGGATCGGCTCCAGCTCGTCCTGGTCGCACAAGCACCAGCCGGCCGGGCTGATGTGCTCCAGGCTGACAAGGGGATCGACGAAGTAGGGGGCGTGCATCTCGCCGTACTCCTGGCCGGCCAGCGTCTCCATCGCCCTGATGCCGCTGTTGGCGGCCAGCGCCCGGGCGGAGTCGGCGGCGCGTACCCGGTCGTCGACGCCGAGGGCGGCCAGCAGCTCCATCGTGCGCGCGTTGACGCCGCGCGCCCGCGGGTGGGTCGAGGTGCCCGGCCGCCGCTCGATCAGCACCGAAGCCAGCCCGTACGCGGCCAGAAAAGCGGCCGTGGAAATGCCCGCGACACCACCGCCGACGACCAGGACCGGGGTTTTTTCTTTTCGCAATCCCAGCAATTTCGCCTCCATCACAAGAATTCCCTGCTGGCCAGGCTAGTTAGCGCGTTTCCCGGCGTCCAGCGCACGGAGACGGCCCACCAGTGACCTTCTTGGCGGCCACGAGCGCGTCTCTAGCGGTCGTCCAAGGCGAACCTGGAAGATGGCCGGAAAATGATATGAGCGAGGTTATTCAATGGGACTTCTCAGCGGTAAACAAATCCTGGTCACGGGAGTTCTCACCGAATCGTCGATCGCGTTCCACGTCGCGCGGCTGGCCCAGCGGGAAGGCGCCGCGGTGGTGGTCACCGGCTACGGCAGGCTCGGCCTCGTGGAGCGCATCGCGGCCCGCCTGCCGCAGCCCGCGCCGGTGCTGGAGCTGGACGTCACCGACAGCGCGCACCTCGACTCCCTGGCGGACCGCATCCGCCCGCACGCCGACCGGCTGGACGGGGTGCTGCACTCGATCGGGTTCGCGCCGCGGACCGCGCTCGGCGGCGACTTCCTGACCACCCCGTGGGAGGACGTGGCCACGGCCGTCCAGGTCTCCACGTACTCGCTGAAGGCGCTGGCCATGGCGGCCGCCCCGCTGATGGAGGACGGCGGCTCGATCGTGGGCCTCGACTTCGACGCCTCCGTGGCCTGGCCGGGCTACGACTGGATGGGCGTGGCCAAGGCCGGGCTGGAGTCGTGCTCGCGCTACCTGGCCGGCTACCTCGGGCCGCGCGGCATCAGGGTGAACCTGGTGTGCGCCGGCCCGCTGCGCACGATCGCCGCCAAGGGCATCCCCGGCTTCGGGGACTTCGAGAGCACGTGGAAGTCCAGGGCGCCGCTCGGCTGGGACAGCTCGGACCCCGAACCCGTGGCCCGGACGTGCCTGGCGCTGATGTCCGGCTGGCTCCCGTCCACGACCGGCGAGATCGTGCACGCCGACGGTGGCCTGCACGCGATCGGCGGGTGACCGGCCGTGGACGCCTATCCCGAGCCCGGGCGGATCCTCGTCGTCGTCCCGACGTACAACGAGCGGGAGAACGTGGAGAGCGTCGTCGGCCGGGTACGCGCCGCCGTGCCCGGGGCGGACGTGCTCGTGGCGGACGACGCCAGCCCCGACGGCACCGGCGACCTCGCCGACGCGCTCGCCCGCCGCGACCCGCAGGTGCACGTCCTGCACCGCCCGGGGAAGGCGGGCCTGGGCGCGGCCTACATCCACGGCTTCACGTGGGGGCTCGACCGGGCCTACGACGTGCTGGTGGAGATGGACGCCGACGGCTCGCACCGCCCGGAGGAGCTGCCCGCCCTGCTGGCGGCCCTGCGGACGGCCGACCTCGTCATCGGCTCGCGCTGGGTGCCGGGCGGGCGGGTGGTGAACTGGCCGAGGTCCCGCGAGCTGCTGTCGCGGGCCGGCAACGCGTACACGCGGGCCGTGCTCCGCCTGCCCGTGCGGGACGCCACCGGCGGGTACCGGGCCTACCGCGCGACGACGCTGAAGGAGATCGGCCTCGACGACGTGGAGTCGCAGGGCTACTGCTTCCAGGTCGACCTGACCCTCAGGACGGTACGCGCGGGCCTGCGCGTGACGGAGGTGCCGATCACCTTCGTGGAGCGCACCCGAGGCGCCAGCAAGATGAGCCGCGCCATCGTCGTCGAGGCGCTCCTGCGCGTCACCGCATGGGCCCTTTCCTACTCCCGGAAGACTATGTGACCCCTCGGGCTACTACCAATGGCGCACGAAACGAACTCCGACCGGCAGATGCCCCCCGACCTGCGAATTCTTACGGTTAAGGGGGCGACAAATGCACAATCTGGAGGAAGCAATGGACACGAACACCCGGCGGCGTTCGCTGCTCAGCCGTCCGCGTTTCTGGGTCGGCGCCGTCATCGCACTGGCCGGCCTGCTGTTCAATCTGGGCGTTCTCTTCGTCCCGATCGGCGAGATCATCAAGAACCCGAAGTTCGTCCCGATGCCCGAGGTCCTCATCGGGTGGTGGCTGATGATCGTCGGCATCCCCCTCATGCTGCCCTGGCCCACCCGCCGTGGCCGCGGCAACTGACGCCCCCGCAGGACGTACCGAAGCAGCACGGACCGGGGGGACAAGGACGACATCATGAGACGAGAGACCCGCCGAACGGTACTCCGCTGGATGACCGGAATCGGTGTCGTGACGGTAGCGCCCATCGGCGGCTTCGCCGGCTGGTTGTGGGTGGACGCCTCCCGTGGCAACGGGGGCCATCTGTCCTTCTCGGCCCCCTTGCGTATCCCGCCCCTGCTCGCCCCGGCCCCGGGATCGGGCAGGACGACCAAGCAGTTCAGGCTGAACCTGCAGGAAGGCGTCTCCGAGCTGATCCCGGGCCGGCGCACCCCCACGTGGGGGGCCAACGGCAGCTATCTCGGCCCCACGATCCGGGTCAACCGGGGAGACCGCGTGCACATGCACGTCACCAACCGGCTCCGGCAGACGACGACCCTCCACTGGCACGGCATGCACCTGCCCGCCCAGATGGACGGCGGGCCGCACCAGCTCATCGCGCCCGGCCGCACGTGGTCTCCGCAGTGGACCATCGAGCAGCCGGCGACCACGCTGTGGTACCACCCGCACCTGCACTCCCTCACCGCGGAGCACGTGTACCGGGGCATCGCCGGCCTGTTCCTCATCGACGACGGCGACACCCGGCTGCCGCACACGTACGGCGTCGACGACGTCCCGCTGATCATCCAGGACAAGAACTTCAACGACGACGGCACGCTCAGCACCGAAGGCATCAAGTTCGGCGGGATCAACGTGACGGGCCTGCTCGGCGACCGGATCCTGATCAACGGCACCTACGACCCGTTCTTCAGGGTGACGACCACGCTGGCCCGCTTCCGGCTGCTGAACGGCTCCAACGCCCGGGTCTACGACATCGGGTTCGCCGACGGCAGGAACTTCCAGCTCGTCGGCACCGACGGCGGGCTGCTGCCGGCCCCGCTGGCGCTCAAGCGCCTGATGCTCTCACCCGGCGAGCGGGCGGAGATCGTGGTCGCGTTCAAGCCCGGCGAGAAGGTCGTGCTCCGCAGCTTCGCTCCCGACCTGCAGTCGAACTTCCTGTTCGAGCAACTCGCGGGCGGCGGCGACGAGATGGACCTGCTGCGGTTCGTGGCGGCGCCGCAGCTGCGGCCGTCGCCTCCGCTGCCGTCGGCGCTGGCCACCGTCCCGCCGATCCGCCCGGCGGCGAACGCCCCGGTGACCCGGATGGTGATGGGCGACTTCACCTTCAACGACAAGACCATGGACATGAAGCGGGTCGACCACGTCGCCACGGCGAGCTCGGTGGGTGTCTGGGAAGTCAAGAACGACCAGGACATCCCACACAACTTCCACATGCACGGCGTGACGTTCCAGGTGCTCGACCTCGACCGCCGGACGCCGCCCCCGCACATGCGCGGCAACAAGGACACGGTGATCGTGCCGCCCGGCAGCACGGTCCGGCTCGGGGTCAGCTATCTGCGGTATTCCGACCCGATCAGGCCGTACATGTTCCACTGCCACATCCTGGCCCACGAGGATTCCGGGATGATGGGCCAGTTCCTCACCGTGTCCCCCGCCGACCGGGTGCGGGTGCCCAAGTCGCTCCCCCACAACCACGGGTGACCCGGCTGGCCGTAGATCGTCTGTCACGCTACGGTGGAGGCCGGAGCCGCTCAGGCTACGGTGGAGGCCGGAGCCGCTCAGGCTACGGTGGAGGCCGGAGTCCGCTCGCCAGTGACGCCCGGAGGTAGTCATGCGACTGCTGCGCCCTGGCGACGTCGTCTACGCTCCGGAGCTCGACGCCCCGTGGCTGCGCTGGGTGATCGACGTGCTCCTCGCCGGCATCTCGTCCGGCAGCGTGATGATCAGCGTGTCCGTGTCGGCCGAGCCGTCGGAGCGGCCCACGTCCAGCATCGCCGCCTACATCCTGGGCGTGACGCTGGGCGCGCTGCTGCTGGTGCGCCGGCGCTGGCCGGGCCTGGTGCTGGTGGGAAGCCTCGTCGCGGTCACGATCTACAACCTGACGGACTTCCCGAGCATCGCGCCGGTCTGGCCGCTGATCATCCCGCTGTGCACCATGGCGGCGGCCGGCCGGCTGATGTTCGCCGCGGTCGTGGGGCTGATGGCGTTCGCCAGCTCCTCCGTGTGGCTGGCCTACCAGAACGTCGACCTCACCCTCAGCCTCATCGACGGGATCTTCCGCGAGCTGCTCCTCGTCATCGGCGCGCTGTTCCTCGGCGACAGCATGCACAGCCGCAGCCGCTGGTCCGAGGAGGTACGCCAGCGCCTGGAGGGCGAGGCCAACCAGCAGCTGATCGACGAGCGCCTGCGCATCGCCCAGGAGCTCCACGACGTCACCGCCCACACCCTGGCCGTGGTCGGCATCCAGATGGGCGTGGCCCACGACCTGGTGGCCCGCGACCTGGAGGCGGGGCGCGCGGCGCTCCGCACCGCCCGCGAGATCAACAACGAGGCCATCGCCGAGCTGCAGGCGGCCGTCCACGTGCTGCGCAACGGACAGAGCAAGGGCCAGGGCAAACCGTCCCCCGAGTTGACGCCGCTGCCCGGCGTGGCCGACATCGCCACGCTGGTCGACCGGGCCAGGGTGTCCCCGCTGAAGATCGACCTCGTCGAGGAGGGCGACCCCGCCCAGGTCCGCCCGGCGGCCGGGCTGGCCATCTACCGCATCGTCCAGGAATCGCTGACGAACGTGCTGAAACACGCGAACGCCACCCTCGTCGAGGTGGAGCTGGAATACCGGGGTGACGGCGTCGCCGTCACGGTACGGAACAATGGCACCGGCGCGACCCCGCCGGCCCGCGGGCCGTCCAGACCGAAGGGCGGCCACGGGCTGACGGGCATGCAGGAGCGGGCCACCAGCCTGGGTGGCTGGCTGACCGCGGGGCCCGACGCCGACGGCCACTACACCGTCAGCGGCTGGATCCCCGCCCCCTGAGAGAGGAAGTGATCGATGACGATCCGCGTCGTCCTCGCCGACGACCAGCAGCTCGTCCGCGCGGGCTTCCGCAGCCTGCTCGAGATGGACGCCGACATCGAGGTGGTCGCCGAGGCCGAGAACGGCGTGGAGGCGGTGGAGGTGACGCGCAGGGAGCGGCCCGACATCGTGCTGATCGACATCCGCATGCCGCGGCTCGACGGCCTGGCCGCCACCCGCGAGATCATGAGCGACCCGGCGCTGGAGGCGGTCAAGGTCATCGTGCTGACCACGTTCGAGGTCAACGAGTACATCTTCGACGCGCTGAAGGCGGGGGCCAGCGGGTTCCTCACCAAGACCGTCGACTCCGACGAGCTGCGGCGGGCCGTACGCGTGGTCGCCGACGGGCAGGCGCTGCTCACCCCGAGCGTCACCCGGCGGGTCATCGAGGAGTTCTCCCAGCGTCCCGACGGCGGCGCGCTCGACGGCGTGGGCAAGAGCCTGGACACCCTCACCGACCGCGAGCGCGAGGTGATGGCGATGGTCGCCGCCGGCCGGAACAACACCGAGATCGGCGCGGCGCTCCACATGAGCCCGCTGACCGCCAAGACCCACGTCAGCCGCATCATCGCCAAGCTCGGCATCCGCGACCGCACGCAGCTCGTGGTGCTCGCCTACGAGAGCGGGCTGGTGAGCCCGCGGCGCTCGTAGCGGACCTCCTCGATGAAGGAGACCCCCTCCGAGTCACCGGCCGCGTCGAGGCGGCGCCAGCTCTCGCGCAGGCGCAGCCTGCCGTCCGGCAGCACCTCGGGGGTGCTCGTGCAGGTCCCCGTGACGACCCGGCCGTCCGCGAGCACCTGGGTGTAGCCGAAGGTCAGGGTGCCGTCGGGGGCGCAGGTGCCGATCAGCCGCCCGGCCGTCACCTCTCCCCCGCGGAACTCCGCCCAGACGACGTGGTCGCGCTGGTGGTAGTGGCCGACGGGAACGTCGTGACCCTGCGCCGACGAGATGAACACTTTGTTGTCGTAATTCATGATCACTCACCGTGGTCGATGGGAATCGGGCCAGATCGTGAAGGTGTGCTCGTCGCGGATCCGGTACGCCTCCCGCTCGAACAGGGCGTTGACGATGCAGGCCGCCCGCACCGACAGGAGGCTGAGGTTCGGGTCGTTGATGCCGTGGGTGAGCCGGGCCCGGTTCTGCACGAAGATGCGGTGCTGGTCGGCGTGCTTCCACAGCAGCGAGTAGTGCTGCTCGACGACCGGCTCGCCGGCCTCGTCCAGCTCCACCATCTCGGCCAGCTCCGGATCCAGCGGCAGCGGGGCCGGCTCCCGGCCGGTGGCCAGCACGACATGCCTGGCCTCCCGGAACTCGTGCCCTCCGGTGGTGAGCCGGCACCGCATCGTGACGGCGCCGCCCCGGCCTGACACCGCGACCACGTCCCGGCCCGGCAGCAGGGTCAGCGGGCGGCCGCCGTTGCGCAGGCGCTCCTCGTACTCGGCCTGGTAGATCTCCTGCAGGCTCGACATGGAGACGCCGTCGCTGGTGGTGACCTGCTCGCGCAGCAGCCGCCGGCGGGTGGCCTCGGGCAGCCCGGTGAAGAACCCCAGGTACGAGGGCCGGTAGAGGTCGTTGGCCGGGGGCGAGTCGTCGAGCGGGGCGAACCAGTGGCGGCGGCCGATCCACTGCACGTCGCGGAAGCCGGCCCGCAGCAGGGCGAGCACGCACTCGGCGCCCGTCTGGCCGCCGCCGACCACCACGGCGGGCGCGTCGTGGCCGGTCAGGTCGGGCAGGCGGCCCATGAGGTGCTCGGCCAGGATGACGCCGGGCAGCGCCCGGCTCGCGAAGCACGGGGGCACGTGCGGGCGGGTGCCCAGGCCGAACACCACGTGGCGGGCCGTGCCCAGCAGCCGGCCGCCGCCGTACAGCTCGAAGCCGTCGCGGTAGGCCACCCGGTCGACGCCCGCGCCGTAGGTGACGTCGAGGTGCTCGGCCGCCCAGGCGAGGTAGCGGGCGTACTCCAGGCGCGGGATGGCGTCGAACTGGGCGTTCAGGAAGCCGTAGATCCGCCCGGTGGTGACGATGTAGTTGAGGAAGGACAGCTCGTGCCTGGGGTCCACGAGGGAGACCAGGTCCTTGATCCACGAGGTCTGGAGCCGGGCTCCCGGCAGCATGAGCCCCTCGTGCCAGGCGGGGCCGGGGTTGCGCTCGAAGACCGGCAGGGGCCGGCCGCAGGCTCCCTCGTACAGGGCGGCCAGGCTGAGGTTCGACGGGCCGGCGCCGATGGCGACGGTGTCGTGGTCGTATCGCCGTCTGCTCATGACGTCACCGATTCGTAGGCGGCCGGGTCGAGGTTGTAGTTGGACCTGAAGAGGTTGCCCGGGTCCAGCCGGCGCTTCACGCTCAGCAGCCGGGCGAGCCCTTCCTCGCCGAACGTGCGCCGCGCCCGATCGCGCAGGTCGCGGTTGCCGGCGTGGGCGTCGGAGACGTAGTTGACGTAGCCGTCGCCGTGCACGCCCCACGGCGCCGCCGCCGCGGACACCGACCGCGCCCAGGCGGTCTGCTCCGCGTCCGCGTCCGGCGACTCCCAGATCGCCATGCCGGTGACGTTGAACCGGGCGTCGCGGAACGGCACCGCGGAGCCGCCGGCCGGGCCCCTGCGCACCGCGCCGTGGAGCTCCTCCAGGTAGACGGTGTCGTTGAAGGTGCCTCGCCAGCGGCCGGCCCGGAACCTGGCGACCAGCTCGTCGATCAGCTGGTCGGGCAGCTCGGTCGTGCACCGGGCGCTCCAGTAGTGCCGCAGGCCGTACGGCAGCCGGCCGAGGATCTGCTGCATGCTCAGGTAGTCGCGCTCCTCGACGCGCCAGTCCAGCACCTCGGGGCCGCGCAGCCGCCGCTCCAGCGTCCGCGCGTACCGCTCGTCGGACCCGCAGTAGCACACGCTCATCACAGCGGCCGGCTCCTGCGCCGGGCCGTACCGTTCCAGGAGCAGGATGCAGACCAGCTCGTCGGGGGCGTCCTCGGCCAGGTCCCGGAACAGCCGGGTGGCCGCGGCCATCTCGTGCTCCGGGTAGGCCACGACGCCGCCGTACACGCGGGAGACCTCGTGCAGGCGGAAGGTGAACTCCTCCACGACGCCGAAGTTGTGGCCGGCGCCGCGCAGCGCCCAGTCCAGCTCGGGGTCGCGCTCGCGGTCCACGACGAGGTGCTCGCCGTCGGCGGTCACCAGCGCGTACGAGAGCACGTTGTCGCACGACAGCCCGTACTTGCCCATCAGGTGCCCGATGCCGCCGCCCAGGGTGAGCCCGCCGACCCCGGTGGTGTCGAAGGTGCCGCCGGTGACGGCCAGGCCGTACCTGGAGGCGGCGGCGTCGAAGGCCGCCCAGGTCGCGCCGCCCTTGACCCGGGCCACGCGGGCGGTGTGGTCGATGCTGACCCCGTTGAGGAAGCGCAGGTCGATGACCAGGCCGCCGTCCAGGGAGGCGGAGCCCGCGATGTTGTGGCCGCTGCCGCGCACCGCGATGGGCACCTGGGCCTGGGCGGCCGCGCGGATCACGAGGCCGAGCTCGGTGCCGTTGTACGGCAGGGCGACGAGGTCGGGGCGGCGGTCGTGCATGCCGTTGAACAGCTGCCTGATCTCGTCGTAGCGGGGGTGCCCGGGACCGACCAGGCGTTCGGGGCAGACGGGGTCGAGCGTGCGGCGCAGCTTTTCGATCATCATGGCTCCGTCCGGCGAGTGGCGGCGAGCAGCAGGGGTAGCGGATCGGCGGGCAGGGGGCGGTCGGCGCGCAGGCAGGCGGCGGCCTCCCTGCTCGCGGCGAGGGCGAGCTTGGCCGCGCCGCCGCTGCCGCCGGTGAAGGTGTACAGGTGCCGGCCGAGGCGGGCGAGGCTCAGCAGGCGCCCGTCGGTGTAGGCGTCGCAGGCCGTGACGGTCCGTACGCGCCTGAGCAGCCGGAGGTCCGGCAGCCTGGTCCGCGCGGCGGCCTCGGTGTCCCGGCATGCGCCCGGCGAGGCGGGCGGCCGGCCGGGGCCGACGTCCCACTCCTCGCTGGGCACGCCGAGCAGCAGCCCGTGCCGCCCGTACGGCCGGCCGTAGAGCCCCGTGGTCTCGTCCACGAAGGCGGGCGGACGGGGGCCGGACACGTCGTAGACCTGGTACTGGATGTGCTTGGTGCGAACGGCCGGGCCGGCCGCTCCGCTGCGGGCGAGCAGCGCGGGCGTCCACGGTCCCGCGGCCACCACGGCGACGTCGAAGCGGCGGTGCCGCCCGCCCGCGACGATCTCGGCGGCGTCACCCCGCTCGCCGACCCGCGCCACCTTGCCCGCCACGACCTCGCCGCCCCGCCGCCGGAAGTCGCCGAGGGCCATGAGCCGCAGCCGGTGCGGCGAGATGTGGCCCGCCCACCGCTCGACCACCGCGGTCGCCTCGTACGGCACCCCGTGGAGGCCCAGGGCGGCCAGCGCCGTCCCGCTGAGGAGCTCCGCCCGGGGCGGCGCGCTCTCGACGGGCGCCGCGCGCACGTAGACCGAGCCGGTCTCGCGGTAGTCCGCCCAATCGCACAGGACGGCGCTCGCCCGCAGCTCGGCGAGGCTGTCGGCGGCCAGCCTGGCGGCGGCGGGATCGGGTTCGTAGCCGCGGACCAGGCCGCCCGACGCCGCGGTGGCGTCGGCGGCGGCCGGGTCGCCGGTGCAGAGGCAGATCTCGTCCCGCGGGGCGGCGGTCTTGAGCCGCCAGGCGAGCAGCGTACCCGCCAGCCCCGCTCCTATGACGCAGCAGCGCATGCCGGCCCGCTATCCGGTGATCAGGCCGAGCAGCCGCCCGGCGTCGCGGTCGCCGCGCTCGGCGGCGGGGAGCAGGCAGCGCACGGCCAGCGCGGCGTCGAAGTGCTCGGGGTGCAGCGCCTGCGCGGCCCTGACGACCTCGGCGGAGGGCAGGGACCCGGTACGCGCACCCGCATCCGCGGGCAGGGACTCGGCGACCGCCCGCCAGCGCGCGGTGAACTCCTCGAACGCGGCCAGGGTGAAGTTGCTGGAGTGCGGGGCGGGGCGGTCCCAGCTGAGGAAGAGCCTGACCAGGCCGGGGTCGGCGCCGTCCAGGAGCTCGTGCCCCCAGATGGCGTGGTTCCTGCTGGTGGAGAACTTCAGGCCGTCGAGGCGGTAGAACTCGTTGGTCACCAGGCCGCCGAGCGCCGCGCGGGGCGGCACGCCGGCGGCCGACAGGATCGCCGGGAACAGCACCGCGTAGTAGAAGGCGTTGTCCAGGCCGAGGAAGGCCCACAGGCCGGAGACGTCCTGCCAGGCGGCGGCGTACTGGGCCATGGTCCGGGCGCGGGGGTCGACGGCTCTGCCGACGGCGTACAGGTAGGCCAGGCCCATCTCGAACCACACGTCCAGCCGCTGACCGCCGCGGACCTCGATCCCCCAGTCGGAGGGGTAGCACACCGGGATGTCCGGCAGGCCCTCGTCCAGGTGGCGGCCCAGCAGGGCCCGGCAGCGGGCGGGGATGACCGCGCGCGACCAGATGCCGGTGAGCGTCTCCCTGTGGTCCTCCAGCGGAAGGGTCAGCCGCCGTCCCGTCACGGCCACCGGCGGGCCGCCGCACACCGTGCACACGGGGTCGACCAGGTCGGCCGCGGCCGCGTAGCCGCCGCAGCCCTCGCAGGTGCCACCGCCCATCGCGGCACCGCAGGCCGGGCAGGCGCCGCTGACGTAGGCGTGGTGCAGGGTCGTACGGCAGTCGCCGCACACTGTCAGCGTGTGCTCGCGGGACACGACGACGCCCGCCTCGACCAGCTCGTCCAGCAGGCCGGTCACCGCCCGCCGGTAGTCGTGGTCGCGCCGTGGCGAGGTGAACACGTGGTGGTCGACGCGGATCGCTTTGAGCACCTCGGCGATGCGCGTGCCGTAGTCGCTGATCACCTTGTCGGGGTCGAGGCCGAGCGCCCTGGCCTTGGCCGGCACGTAGTTCTGGTGGTCGTCGGTGCCGCAGATCGTCAGCACCCGCTCGCCGCGCGCCCTGGCCGCGCGGGCCGCGACGTCGGCGGCGACGTACGGGCCGGACAGGTGGCCGACGTGCAGCGGGCCGTTGGGGGTGGGGGGCGGCGACACGAGCACCGTCAGCCCGCCCGGCACGTCATCGCGCATGGCCGGCCGCCTCGGGCATCCAGTACATGCTGAGCAGGACGAGGCGGTCCTCGGCCGAGCGGTTGTGGATCACGTGGCGCTCCTGGGAGCCCAGCAGGATCGCGGAGCCGGCCGGCGCGTGTTCTCGCGCGCCGGCCACGTCAAAATCCGCATCACCCTCCACGACGACCGCCAGCTCGATTTCCGGGTGCTGGTCCGCCTGGCTGGAGGAATTGGGTGGAATAACGCACCACATCGCGCCGAAAGGCATGAAGTCAGTGCCGCCGTATTCCGTCCAGCGGCCGATTTCAATTCCGTACTCCTCGGTGAGGGCAGCCGTGGAACTGCTGAACTTCTGCATGCCGATCATCTCCCGTACCTGCGAGGACGGGTCCCCGGACACTGTCGCACGGAGGCAATGTGCGATGCCCGGGGACCGATGAGGGCAATACTCGCAACGCCTTCTGGACGCTCACTAGAGAGTCGCTTGTGGCCGGCAAAAGGCGGCCTTTCCAGTGGTTGCCGCATTAGTTAGTCTCCGGCCATGACAGTAGGCGAAAGGCCCCTTGTTTACGCGCCGCGCACCACGGTCGCGCTCCCCCGTCACCGGCTGCGCGGCTGGACGGTCAAGGGTTACGGCATCTCGGCGACCCGGGACCGCCCGCCCGCGGAGGTCCTCGACGCCGCCCGCGTGGCCGCCGACCTCACTCTCCCGCAGGCGTACGACGGGGAGCCGTCACACGCGTTCACCGTGGTGCACGAGGACGCCGACGGCTGCTACGTCGTCGTCGCCTGGTGGAGCCGCAACAAGGTGATCCTGCACTCCAGGACCTGGCTGTCCGGCTGGGACGACCCGGCCGCCTGGCGGCCCGCCCCCGCGCACGCCACGGCCTGCGTCTGGGAGCTGGCCGCCATCGCCGCCGAGCGGGACGCCTGGGTACGGCACGTCGCCTCCCCGCCCGAGCCCGACTTCGCCGCCTACCTCGCCGCCACCCATTCCGGAGTCTTCTAGGAGCCATGCCGTGACAGCGACGATCCATCCCCCCGACTCCGGCACGTCCCCTCCGGCCGCGGCCGGGCGGCGCGCCCTGCTGGCCGTGGGCGTCACCCTGCTGGCGACGTTCATGGACCTGCTGGACGCGACCATCGTCGGCGTGGCCATCCCGCGGATGCAGCGAGACCTGTTCGCCGGCAACTCCGCGATGCAGTGGGTGGTCGCCGCGTACGTGCTGGCCTTCGCCGTCCTGCTCGTCATCGGCGGCCGGCTCGGCGACATCCTGGGCCGCAAGAAGATGTTCCTCGCGGGCGTCGCCGGGTTCACCCTGGCCTCGATCGCGTGCGCCCTGGCGTTCACCCCCGCCATGCTGATCGGCGCCCGGATCCTCCAGGGCGCCTCGGCGGCGATCATGATCCCGCAGGTGCTGTCGGTGATCAGGGTGGAGCTGCCGGAGTCCCAGCGCGGCCCCGCCTATGCCCTGTACGGCATCGTGACCAGCCTGGCCACGGTCCTGGGACCGATCACCGGCGGCCTCCTGGTCGAGGCCGACCTCTTCGGCCTGGGCTGGCGGATGATCTTCCTGATCAACGTACCGGCGGGCCTGCTCGCCTTCGCCGCCGCGGCCGTGCTGCTGCGCGACTCCCGGGAGCGGGAGTCGCAGCGCCTCGACCTGGTCGGCGCGGGGCTGCTGGCCGCCGCGCTGATGCTGCTGCTGTACCCGCTGGTGCAGGGGCACGAGACGGGCTGGCCGGTCGCCGGGTTCGTGGCCATGGCGTGCTCGCTGCCGCTGTTCGCCGCCTTCGCCCGCTACGAGCAGCTCAAGGCCGCTCGGGACGGCTCGCCGCTGGTGGCCCTGCCGCTCTTCCGGCGCCCCGCCTTCACCGGCGGGCTGCTGCTGGCCTTCCTGCTGTTCTCGCAGGTGTCGTCGTTCTTCTTCGTCTTCGTCATCCACCTGCAGACGGGGCTGGGGTTCTCGCCGCTGCGCACGGGCGTCACGCTGCTGTGGTGGTCGGCGGGGGTGATCGTGGCCGGGGGCCTCGCGGTCCGGCTGGCGCCGCGGCTGGGGCGGCGGCTGATCGGGGCGGGCTCGCTGCTGGTCGCGCTCGGCATGGCCGCGATGAGCCTCACCCTCCAGCTCACCGGGACCGGGATCGATCCCTGGGTGGTCGGACCCGCCATGATCCTGACCGCGCTCGGCGTGGGCGCCATCACCCCCGTGCTGCTCGACACCGTCATCGTCGGCGTGCCCGCGCGCGACGCGGGCGCCGCCTCCGGCGTGATCAACACGATGATGCAGGTCGGGGCGGCGGCCGGGATCGCCGTCGTGGGCGCGGTCTTCTTCACCGTCCTGTCCGCCCAGGCCGCCGGCCGCGCCGACGCGCTCGTCCCCCGGCTGCGCGCCGAGGTCGCCGCCGCCGAGGTCGTGCCCGCCCGTACGCAGGCCGCGGCGGTCACCTTGCTGCGCGACTGCGTGGACGAGCGGGTGGACACCCGCAACTCGTTCCTGCCGCCGCCCGCCTGCTTCGCCGCCATGGGGAAGCCGGAGGCGATCCCGCCCGGCACGGCCGTCCGGGTCCTGGAGACCTTGGACCGGGAGATCACGGTGGCGCGGGAGGAGGCGTTCACGCTCGCGCTGAAGGTGGCGGTCTGGTATCACGTGCTCGCCGCGCTGCTCGGGCTGGCATTGATCCGCCTGTTGCCCAGATGACCTTGTTATATGCCTTGACGGTAATATTCCCCATCGGGCATATTAGGGCGTATGGCAGTCGACGTTTTCGGAGTGCTCGCGGAGCCCACCCGGCGTCGCGTCCTGGACCGGCTGCGCCTGTCGGAGAGCAGCGTCGGCGAGCTGGCCAGGACTCTGGACGTCAGCCAGCCCACGATGTCCAAGCATCTGCGGGTCCTGCGCGAGGCCGGGTTCGTCTCCAGCCGGATCGTGGCCCAGCAGCGCATCTACCGGATCGAGGCCCGGCAGTTCCGGGCCCTGGACGACTGGCTGGCGCCGTATCGGCTGCTGTGGAACACGCATCTGGACGCCCTCGAGCGTCATCTGGACAACCAGGAGGACCGATGAACCGAAACACGTTCCGGCCGGGGCCGCTCGCCGAGGTGGATTGCCAGGCCGGCGACGGCCGCTGGACCCTGGTCTTCGTCCGCGACCTGCGCCACCCGCCGGAGAAGGTGTGGTCGGCGCTGACCGACCCGGCCCAGCTCGGCGCCTGGGCGCCCTACCTGGCCGCCCGCGATCTCGGCGAGCTCGGCGACGTGACCCTGACGATGATCGACGGTGACGTCACCGAGGAACTGGGCGCGTCGGTGACGCGCGCCGAGCGGCCCACCCTGCTGGAGTACACCCTCGGCACGGACCTGCTGCGCTGGGAGCTGACCGCCACCGGACCCGGCACCCGGCTCGTGCTGCGGCACACCGTCACCGACCCGGACTGGCCGGCGAAGGTGGCGGCCGGCTGGCACCTGTGCCTCGATGTGGCCGAGCACCTTCTCGACGGGAATCCGATCGGCCCGATCCGGGGATCGGACGCGCTCCGCTACGGCTGGGAGGACCTCCGCGCGGCCTATGCCGCCGAACTCGGCGCCCACCGGTAGAACGATCCCTTTCCAGCGGCACGCTGCCGGTCTCCTCCCCCGAGACCTTGACCGTTGCCGTCGCCCAGCACTCCGCCCGGCCGGGCCGACCTCTGCCGGGGCCCGGATCGCCTCACCGGCGCTGCTCCCCGACGGCGTGTCCGTGCACGGTAAGCGGCACCCGCCCGGACGCGAGCCGGGCGCGGCGGCTCAGCCCTCCTCGCAGCCGCAGCTGCGCCTCCTGACCAGGACCGCGCGGGCGGGGAGGGGCGGGGTGGCGGGGTCGAAGAGCAGGTCCACGGCCCGCTGCGCCATCGCCTGGAGGGGCTGCGCGGTGACGGTCAGCGAAGGGGCGGTGTGGGCGCCGTCGGGGGTGCCGTCCAGGGCGATGACGGCGAGCCGGCCGGGGACGGCCAGGTCGGCGGCGTAGGCGCCGGACAGGACCCCGATGGCCTGCTCGTCCGTGGCCGCGATCAGCGCGCGCGGCACGGCGTCCGCGGCGGCCAGGCGGCGGATCAGCGCATCCGCCGCGGCGCGGGAGTAGTCGGAGCGCAGGAGGACGGCCGAGCTCCCGGCGGCCGCCTGCCAGATCTCCCGCCGCCGGCCCACGGGTCCGGTGTCCTGCGGGCCGGCCAGGAAAGCGACGTCGCGGTGACCGTGGGCCCGCAGGTGGGCGAGCGCTTCGCGGACCGCCTGCTCGTTGTCCGCGGTGACCAGCGGCGTGCCGCCGGCGGTGGAGCCGTTGTGCAGGTGGACGGCGGGCACGCGGGCCGCCCGGGCGGGCACGGTCACGTCGTCGCCCGCGTCGGCGGAGGCGATCACCAGCCCGTCGACCTGGGCGGCGAGGAAGCGCTCGACGAGCTGCCGCTCGCGCTCGGCGGAGTAGCCCGCGTTCCCGATGAGCATGAGCCGCTCGTGTCCGGCGAGCGCCTGCTCGACGTGCCTGGCCAGCGCACCGAAGTACGGGTTGAGCGCGTCCGCCAGCACCAGCCCCACCACGCCGGTGGTGCGTGAGCGCAGCGCGCGGGCGATGCGGTTGGGGCGGTAGCCGAGCTCGGCCGCCGCGGCCAGCACGCGCTCGCGGGTCGCGGCGGCCACCGGGCGGGGGCCGTCGTTCATGACGTAGCTGACCACCGCCGTCGAGGTGCCGGCTCGGCGGGCGACGTCGGCCAGGGTGATCGGCCTGCCTGCGGGATCGCTCATGACGGTTTACATTCTCTCATCTAATCGATTAGATAAGACATCCATCCATCTAATCGATTAGACGAGGTGCGCGTGCCGGGACTCCCCCTGCTCATCGATACCGACACCGGCTCCGACGACGCGGTGGCGCTGCTGCTGGCGGTCGCCGCCGACGCGAGCGGTGTCCGGGCCCCTACTACGGCAGGCGACCGGGCCACGGCGGCGGGCGACGTGCGTGCCGTGACCACCGTGGCGGGGAACGTGCCCCTGGCCACGGCCACCCGCAACGCGCTGATCACGCTGCAGCTGGCCGGGCACGCCGGCGTCCCCGTACACCCCGGGTGCGACCGGCCGCTGACCCGCCCGCCGTCCACCGCGCAGCACGTGCACGGGCTCGACGGGATGGGCGATGTGGGCCTGCCCGATCCGGCGCGGGCCCCCGCGGACGGCCACGCGGTGGACGTGCTGCTGTCCCTCGCCCGCCGCCACCCCGGCGAGCTGACGCTCGTCACCCTGGGCCCGCTCACCAACGTGGCCGCCGCGCTGCTCCGCGACCGCGAGCTGCTGACCCGCTTCCGCCACGTCTACTGCATGGCGGGCGCGGCCGACCTGTGCGGCAACATCTCCCCCACGGCGGAGTTCAACGTGTGGGCCGACCCCGAGGCGGCCCGCGTGGTGCTCCGGGCGGCCACCGCCGACCGGGTGACCTGGATCGGCTGGGACGTCTCACGCCGCGACGCCGTCATGACCCCCGGCGACCAGCGCCGGCTGGAGGAGCTCGGCACGCCCCTGGCCGCCTTCGCCCACCGGATCAACCGGGCGGTCGCCGACTGGGCCCGTGACGTCACCGGCCTGGCCGGCTACGACCTCCCCGACCCCGTCGCCATGGCGGTGGCCCTGCGCCCCGAGCTCGTCACCGAACGCGAACGCGCCCACGTGGACGTGGCCCTCGGCGACGAGACCCGTGGCCAGCTCATCATCGACCGCCGGCGCGCCGCGCCCCCGCCCAACGTGACCCTGGTGCGCCGGGTCGACGAGCAGGGCTTCAAACGGCTGCTCCTCGACGCCTGCGCGCGCACCCCGTCCCCCACCATCGAAGGACTCTCATGACCGCCGACCTGTCCGGCCGCCACGACCTGCACTGCCACCTCGACGGCTCCGTCCGCCCGGCCACGATCGCCGAGCTGGCCCGCGAGCAGGGCATCGAGCTGGACCGCCCCATCGCGGACCTGGTCACCGCGCCCCCCGACTGCGGCAGCCTGACCCGGTACCTCACCTACATCGACCTGCCGCTGCGGGTCCTGCAGACCCCCGGCGCGCTGCGCCGCGCGGCGCGCGAGCTGGTCGAGGACTGGAGCGCCGACGGCGTCGTCCACGGCGAGGCCCGGTTCGCGCCGCAACTGCACGGACAGTACGGCATGACGCCGGACGAGGCGGTCTCGGCGGTCGCCGCGGGGCTGGCCGAGGGCCGGGCGGCGACGGGCGTGCGTACCGCGCTGCTGCTGTGCTGCCTGCGCCACCAGACCCCGGAGGAGAGCCTCGCCGTCGCCGAGACCGCGGTACGCCGCCGCGACGTGGTCAGCGGGCTCGACCTGGCCGGCGACGAGCGGCTGTACCCCGGCGCCCCGCACCGGCCCGCCTTCGACCTCGCGCACCGGGCCGGGCTGCCGTGCACCGTGCACGCGGGCGAGGCCGCGGGAGCCGCCAGCGTGTGGGAGGCGATCGAGGTGCTCGGCGCCCGCCGGATCGGGCACGGTGTGCGGTGCGTCGAGGACGACGCGCTGCTCGAACGCCTGCGCCGCGACCGGATCACGCTGGAGATGTGCCCGATCAGCAACGCGCAGACGGGCGCGGTGGCCGGCCTGGCGGCCCACCCCGCCGACCGGCTGCTGGCGGCCGGGCTCGCCGTCACCATCGGCACGGACGCGCGCACCACGTCCGCGACGTCGCTGGAGCGGGAGTTCGCCGCCCTGCGGAGGACGGCGGGCTGGACCGCCGGACAGGAACGCCTGGTCCAGGAGCACGCCGCCGCCGGCGCCTTCGGCCCCGCCACCACCTGAACCCCGGGCGGCCCGGACCGCAGGGCACCGGCCCGCGGAGATCGCGACCGGGCCGGCGGTTCCACCAGGCGGGCTGCCCCACCGGGTGGTTGCCACCAGGCGGGCTGCCGCACCGGGGAAGGTCCGTCACGAACCGGCCCACCGTCCGGTCTTAGGTGCATGGACGACACCCAGCTCCCTTCCGGGATGAACCCCGTCTCCCCGTCCGGCGCCCGGTGGTCACCCCCTCGCGCGACCCCGGCCGGCCTGGTCCGCCAGGTGCGGGACGTCATCGACGACCTGCCCCGCTTCCTCATCGCCCCGTTCCTGCGCCGCCGGCACCTGACCTGGGGGGCCACCCCGGCGGAGGCGGCCGCGCCGATGCCCGGCGACGGCCTGCTGCCCCGGGCTCAATACCGCTGCACCCGCGCGATCACCGTCCACGCGACGCCGGAGCAGGTGTGGCCATGGCTGGTCCAGGTCGGGTACGGGCGCGCCGGGTGGTACGCCGACGACCTGCTGGACAACCTCGCCCGTCCCAGTGCCCGGGAGATCGTCCCGGAGCTGCAGGACCTCCGGGCGGGCCAGTGGCTGCCGATGGTCCCCAACCCATCCGAGCGCACGGCGTTCGTCGTGGACGGCTTCACGGAGCCGTCGTGGCTGCTGTGGCGCTCGCCGAACCGCACCTGGGCCTGGCGCCTGATCCCGCTGAGCGGCGACCGGACCCGGTTGATCGCCCGGATGCACACCTGGTACGAGTGGCGGCGGCCGTTGACGCCGTTCACGGTTGTGCTGATGGAGCTCGCCGACTACCCGATGATGCGGCGCATGCTGCGGGGGATCCGGGAGCGGGCCGAGGCCCGGCGCTGACGGCCGGCGCCGGGGCGCCGGCTCGCTCGACCCCCATCGGCTGCATGGCGGTCCGCCGGTGCCGCGGCCGGTCGGCGGGCCGGCGATGGCGGCTC
The DNA here is from genome assembly GCF_040674815.1 of Nonomuraea sp. NPDC049709. Lineage (NCBI taxonomy): Bacteria > Bacillati > Actinomycetota > Actinomycetes > Streptosporangiales > Streptosporangiaceae > Nonomuraea > Nonomuraea sp. NPDC049709. The sequence goes on along the minus strand of NZ_JBFANM010000030.1, from coordinate 33,374 downwards.
TGGGCGGCGGCCCCCGTCCTCGGGTCGCCGTCGTCGGACCTGCGGGCGACGTCGGCGGCGAGCAGGTCCTCCAGTTCGGCGAGGTCGCCGGTCCGCGCCGCGGCCAGGAACGTCTGTACGAGGCGCCGGTGCGCGGCGCTGTTCACCGGCCGGCGCCGCTCGGTGGCGATGTGCTCGTGGGCCCGCCGCACGAGTTGCCGCGCGTGGTCCGCGCCCAGGTGCAGGATCTCGGAGATCCGCTGGTAGGGGTAGTCGAACGCCTTGCGGAGGAGGTACGCCGCCCGTTCGGCGGGCGTCAGCCTCTCCAGCATCAGCCGGACCGCCCCGTCGACGGCCTCGTGCCGTTCGACCGCCGTCTCGGGGCCGACACCGGGGTCCATCGTCTCGGGAAGCCAGGAGCCGACGGACATCTCACGACGTTTCCGGGCGGATCTGGCGACATTGATGGCAAGCCGGGTGGTGGTCAACGCCAGGAAAGCGGACGGGCTGATCACATCCGAGCGGTCGGCGCGCTCCCACCGCAGCCACGCCTCCTGCACCAGGTCCTCGGCCTCGCCCGTGTCCTCCAGGACGCGGAGCGCGATCGCGTAGAGCCGGGGCTGTGCGGTGACGAACGCCGAGGCGGCCGCGTCCAAGTCGCTGATCAACCGGTCGTCAGCCGCGGGCACTGCCGGGCCGGTCTGCCCCGCGTCGTCTCTGCGCGACTCCAGCAGGTTCGTGGTCACGATCTCGGCTCCCTTCGCACACAGCATCCGGTGATGCCATTGAGATCACAGTCGCGCTTGCGACCCCGTCATCGCGCCCTTGGGAACCCGTGGTCGCTACCCTGGTGCCCGGGTGCGGTCACCCCGGGCACCCAGGGGCATACCTCCCTGAACAGCGCCGATGAGCCGGTCGGAGACCCCCGGGGCACCCCAGGGGGTCCCCCTGGTCACCCCGTGCTGATCAGCTCGGCCGACGCCGTGACGGTGGTTCCGGCCATGCCGGCGAGCACCGCGGAGGCGTCCCGCAGCGCCCCGATCGACGCCGGCCGCCCGGTCGCGGTGACGAACCGGATGCAGGCGTCGACCTTCGGCGCCATCGACCCGGCCGGGAACCGCATGGCGCGCAGCTCGTCCACGCCCGCCGTGGCCAGCGGCCGTTCCCGGGAGGTGCCGAAGTCCCGCCGTACGGCGTCGACGTCGGTGAGCACCACGAGACGGTCGGCTCCGAGCTCGACCGCCAGCAGCGCCGCCGTGAGGTCCTTGTCGACGACCGCCTGCGCGCCCTCGAAGCCCCCGCCGTCCCGGGCGAGGACCGGCACCCCGCCCCCTCCCCCGCAGATCACTGTCGTGCCGCCGGCCACCAGTTGCCGGATGCTGGGCAGCTCGACGATCCGAAGGGGTGCCGGGGACGCGACGACCCGGCGCCAGACCCGGCCGTCGCGGGCGACGGCCCACCCGTGCTCCCGCGCCAGCCTCCGGGCTTCGGGCTCCGGGTAGCCCTGGCCGACGAACTTCGCCGGGCTGCCGAACGCCGGGTCGCCGGCGTCGACCTCGGTCTGCGTGACGATCGTGACGACCGGCCCGGCCAGGCCCGCGTTGGCCATTTCCTGCGCGAGCCAGTAGCCGATCATGCCCTGGGTCTGGGCGCCGAGCGTGTCGAGCGGGAACGGGTGGGCCAGGGCCGGGTCGTTCTCGCTCTCGACGGCCAGCATCCCGATCTGCGGCCCGTTGCCGTGGCAGAGCACCAGCATGTGCTCCGCCGCGAGCGGGGCCAGCGCACGCGCGGCGGACCGCACGTGCTGCCGCTGGACCCCCGCGTCCGGGCTTTCACCGCGTTCGAGCAGGGCGTTCCCGCCCAGCGCGACGACGAGCAGCATGTCACTCCCCCAGCGCCGCGACGAGCACGGCCTTGATGGTGTGCAGCCGGTTCTCCGCCTGCTGGAAGACCACGGAGGCGGGGGAGGTGAACACCTCGTCGGTGACCTCGGCCCCGGCCAGCCCGTAGCGCTGGTGGATGCGCCGGCCGAGCTCGGTGGTGGTGTCGTGCACGGCCGGGAGGCAATGGAGGAACCGCGTGCCGGGACACCCCGTGGCGGCCATCGCCTCCGCCGTGACGCGGTACGGGGTGAGCAGCGGAACGCGCCGGTCCCACTCCTCGTCGGCCTCGCCCATGCTGACCCACACGTCGGTGTAGACGAAGGCGGCGCCGGCCAGCGCCGTCGGCAGGTCGTCGGTGACCGTCACCCGGGCGCCGCTGGTCAGCGCCATGCGCCGGGCCTCCTTCACCAGCGAGTCCGGCGGGCTGAGCTCGCGGGGCGCGGCGATCCGCACGTCCATGCCGAGCATGGCCCCGGTGACGAGCAGCGACCTGGCGATGTTGCCGCGCCCGTCGCCGGCGAAGCAGAAGCTGATCGCCTCGATCTCGCCGGGCTGGTGCTCGCGCATGGTCAGGACGTCGGCGAGCATCTGGGTCGGGTGCCACTCGTCGGTGAGCCCGTTCCAGACCGGCACACCGGCGTGCCGGGCCAGCTCCTCGACGGTCTCCTGGGCGAACCCGCGGAACTCGATCCCGTCGTACATCGCGCCCAGCACCCGCGCGGTGTCCGCGACGCTCTCCTCCCGGCCCAGGTGCGACCCCGACGGTCCGAGGTAGGTGACGTGGGCGCCCTGGTCGTAGGCGGCCACCTCGAACGCGCACCGGGTGCGGGTGGAGTTCTTCTCGAAGACCAGGGCGATGTTGCGGCCGGTCAGCGCGGGTCGTTCACGTCCGGCCCTCTTGTCCTCCTTGAGTGCCGCCGCGCGGTCGAGCAGTTCGAGGAAGCCCGCGCGGCCGAGGTCGGTCACGGTGAGCAGCGAGCGGGACGCGGTCGAGAGGGTCATGAGGACTCCTTCGGGGAGAGGGGCACGGGGTCACGCAGGACGGGGCAGGTCATGCACCGTGCGCCGCCGCGGCCGCGGCCGAGCTCGCTGCCGGCCAGCGGGATGACCTCGAGACCGTGGTCGCGCAGCATGGCGTTGGTCGCGGTGTTGCGCTCGTAACCGAGCACCACCCCGGGGGAGATCGCCAGGAAGTTGTCGGCGTCGTTCCACTGCTCCCGCTCGGCCTCGCGCCGGTCGCCCGCCGCGGTCAGGACGCGTACGCCGTCGTCCTCGATCGCCTCGCGCAGGCCGGCGGTCAGCCCCGTCCGGTGCCGGACGCCCCCGTCGGGGGTGAGCAACCAGACCCGGGCCGCGGCCTGGTCGAAGTAGGGGTAGGCGACGAAGGTGGCGACGTCGACCATCGTCAGGACGGTGTCCAGGTGCATCGTCGAGCGGGCCTTGGGCAGCTCGACGGCCAGGACGCGGCGGGCATGGCCGCCCGCGAAGAGCCGCCGGGCCAGCAGCTCCATGCCCATCGGCGTGGTGCGCTCGCCCATCCCGACCATGACGACGCCGTCGGCGATGACGTGGATGTCGCCGCCCTCCAGCGTGGCCGGGGCGTGGTCGAGGTCGTCGTCGCCGTAGACGGCCTCGAAGCCGGCTCCGGCGAACAGCGGATGGTGCCGGTAGACGGTGCGGGTGTTGATCGACTCGCGGCTCCTGGCCGGCTTGGCCATCGGGTTGACCGCGACGGCCCGGCCGATCCACGCCGCGTTGTCGCGCTGGAACAGCGTGTTGGGCAGCGGGGTGAGCACGAAGTCGTCGGCCCCGAGGCTCTGCCACGCCACGCTGCCCCCGCCGAGCGGGCCGAGGTCCGACTTCAGCACCCCGCCGATCAGGTGGTCGGCCAGCAGGGCGGGGTCGATGTCCATGAACCGCGCCCGCAGCTCCCGGGCCAGGGTCCGTCCGAACCGCTGGTCGGTGCACACGCGGTTCACCGCGAAGCGGCGGCCGGCGTCCGTCGCGAGCGCCTGGGCCAGCAGCTCGGCGAAGAGGTGCACGCGTACGCCGTGGCCGGTCAGCACCTCGACGAACGCGTCGTGCTCGCGGCGGGCGCGATCTGCCCAGAGCACGTCGTCGAAGAGCAGCTCGGTGGCGTTGCCGGGGGTGAGGCGGTCCAGTTCGAGTCCGGGCCGGTGCACGATGACCTCGCGCAGCCGGCCGATCTCGGAATGGATGCCGACCCGCAGTGCGATGTCCTGGTTCGTGGTCATCGCGCCACCGCCGGGTTCTCGCCGTACACGCCGCGGCGGGCCTTGACCCACACGTACACCGGCACGCCGAGCAGCAGGCAGAACGTCCCGTAGTAGACGGCCGCGTAGCCGCTCCCGGCGAGCGCCCAGAACCCGAACACCAGCGCGAGCGCCGAGACCCCGACGTCCCGGGCCAGGTGCCGCACCCGCAGCCGCCTGCCGTCGGTGCCCAGCCAGTACAGCTGCGCCGCGGCGGACAGCAGGTACGGCACCACCGAGGTGAGCACCGACAGCAGCACGACGGTGATGAACACCTGCTCGAAGCTGGTGTAGCTGACCACGGTGAGTCCCGCGGCCAGCAGGGTGGACACGACGATCCCGAACGCGGGCACCCCGGCCCGGTTCTGCCGGGCGAAGGGGGCCGGGAACAACCCGTCCCGCGCCGCCGCCCGCGGCATCTCGGCCACGATCAGGGTCCAGCCGACCAGCGCCCCGAATCCGGAGACGACGGCCGCGGCGGCGACCGTGGCCCCCGCCCACTCACCGCCGAAGATGGCGTTGGCCGCGTCGGTGAAGGGCGCGGTGGAGCTGACGAGGTCGTCGCGCGCCACGGTGCCGAAGACGGCGACGGTGCCGAGGAGGTAGACGGCGGCGCAGGCCAGGGTGCCCAGGACGGTGGCCCGGCCGACGTTCCGCTCCGGGTCCCGTACCCGGGCCGCGGCGACCGACGCGGTCTCGATGCCCAGGTAGCTGAACAGGGCGATGGCGCCCGCGGCGCCGATCGCGCCGAACCAGGAGGTCTCGCCGGCGTTGAACGCGCCGAAGTTCGCCGTGTCGATGAACAGCAGGCCGACGGTGGCCATGAACAGCAGGGGGATGAACTTCAGCACGGTCGTGACGACCTGGAACGCGGCGAAGCTGCGCAGCCCCACGAGGTTGACCAGCGCCGGCAGGAACAGCCCGGTCAGCGCGATGGCGATCGACCACCCGACGTCGTGCCCGGTGTTCCAGAACACCTCGACGTAGCCGACCCACGCCACGACGATCGCCGCGTTGCCGGCCCACGCCGTGATCCAGTAGCTCCAGGCGATGAGGAATCCGGCGAACTCGCCGAACGCGTCGCGGGCGTAGACGTAGGGACCGCCCGCGCCCGGCAGCCGTACCGCGAGATCGCGGAACGTCAGCGCCAGCGCGATCGCGCCGATCGTCACGAGCACGAACGCCACCAGCGAGATCGGACCGAACACCGCCAAGGCGGACGGCAGGGCGAACACCCCGGTCCCGATGACGGAGCCGACCACCAGCGCCGACGCCGTCCCCAGGCCGAAGCGGCGCCCGCCCGGCTCCGTTCCGGCCTCCGGGAGCCCGGCCGGGACCGTACGGGTCGTGTCCGGGGCCGGGGCGCCGCCGGCCGTCTGCCGCGGCGCTCCGACGTCCTGGCTCACGACGAACTCCGCATGGCGAGCGGAGCGGGCGCGTCGTGAACGGGTCCGCTCGATCGGTCCACGCCACGGCCGGGACGGACGCGTGCCGCTCTCCGGCGACAGGAAGCTGTCATGATCTACCTCTCACATCACGGGTCGGATGAGTTCCGTCCCTTGGACAGAGCGGCCAGGCGATTCGTGACAGCGCTCGTCCGGAGCCGCCGGGGGCGCGTGCCGCGTTCGGCGACCAGGGGGATACGCTGCCAAGCGACACAAGGACGTAGCGCCGGCCGTCTCCCACCTCCTCGGCAGTCGCCGGCCCGGGGGGCGATATCCATGGCGGGCAGGGATCCCAGGTTGCGGCTGCGCGGGCGGCGGGTCGAGTGCGAGGCGCTGGACCAGCTGGTGGCGACGGTGCAGGCCGGCCGCAGCGCGGTCATGGTCGTACGCGGCGAGGCCGGCATCGGCAAGACGGCGCTGCTGGACCACGTGCGGGGCAGCGCGTCCGGCTGCCGGATCGCCCGGGCGGCCGGCGTCGAGTCGGAGATGGAGCTGGCCTTCGGCGGGCTGCACCAGCTGTGCGCCCCGTTCCTGGACCACCTCGCCCACCTGCCCGGCCCGCAGCGCGACGCGCTGCAAACCGCGTTCGGCCTGAGCTCGGGACATCCGCCGGACCGCTTCCTGGTCGGGCTGGCGGTGCTGACCCTGCTCGCCGACGTGGCCGGGAAGGAGCCGCTGGTCTGCCTGATCGACGACGCCCAGTGGCTCGACCTGGTCTCCGCGCAGACCCTCGCCTTCGTCGCGCGGCGCCTGCTCGCCGAGCCGATCGGGCTGGTGCTCGCGGTGCGCGAGCCCGGTCTGCGGCCCGAGCTGGCGGGGCTGCCGCAGCTGGCGGTGGGGCGGTTGACCGACAACGACGCCCGTGCCCTGCTGGACTCCGTGACGCCCGGGCGGCTGGACGAGCGGGTCCGGGACCGGATCCTCGCCGAGGCTCAGGGCAACCCGCTGGCCCTGCTGGAGCTGCCCCGGGGACTGACACCGGCGGAGCTGGCCGGCGGGTTCGGGCGGCCGGACGCGCGGCCGCTGGCCGGCCAGATCGAGCACAGCTTCCTGCGGCAGGTCCGGGCGCTCCCGGCCGAGGCGCAGCAAATGCTGCTCATCGCCGCGGCCGAGCCGGTGGGCGATGTGTCCCTGCTGACCCGGGCGGCGGAGCTGCTGGGCATCGACGCGGCCGCCGCGTCGCCGGCGGAGGCGGCGGGCCTGATCACCATCGGGACCCGCGTCCGGTTCCGCCATTCCCTCGTACGCTCGGCGGCCTACCGGGTGGCGGACCCGGAGAACCGGCAGCTGGTGCACCGTGCGCTGGCCGGCGCGACCGATCCGCGGGCCGATCCCGACCGCCGGGCCTGGCATCTGGCCAACGCGACGGCCGCCCCCGACGAGACGGTGGCCACCGAGCTGGAGCGCTCCGCCGATCGGGCCCGGGCCCGCGGCGGGGTCGCGGCGGCCGCGGCGTTCCTGGAGCGGGCGGCCGAGCTGACCCCCGACCCGGCACGCCGCGGAGCCAGAGCGCTGGCGGCGGCCCGGGTCAAATACCAGGCCGGCGGATACGACGCCGCGCTCGATCTGCTGGACGCCGCGGAGCTCAGCCCCCTGCACGAGCGCGAGCTCGCCCAGTCCAGCCTGCTGCGCGGCCAGATCGTGTTCGCCTCCAGAAGCGCGGGCGCCGCCCTGCCGCTGCTGCTCAAAGCCGCCAGGCGCCTGGAGCCGCTGGACGCCGGGGCGGCCCGCGAGACCTACCGCGACGCGCTGTACGCGGCGCTCACCGCCGGCCGGCTGCCGAGCGGCGCCCAGATGGCGGACATCGCCGAGGCCACGCTCGCCGCACCGCCCGGACCGCCACCCGAGCGCAACGATCTGCTCCTCAACGGCCTGGCCGTGATGACCGTCGAGGGCTACGCGGCGGGCGTGCCGATGGTCCGGCAGGCCCTGGACGCCTTCCGGACCGACGGGGTCTCCAGGGAAGAAGGGCTCGGCTGGCTCCCGCTCGCGTGCCGCATGGCCCACAACGCGTGGGACTTCGACAGCTGGACGGTGCTCTCGACGCGGCTGACCGACCTGGCCCGCGAGACGGGGGCGCTGTCGGTGCTGCCGTCGGCCCTGCTGCTGCTCCTGTCGAACCGGGTCCTGGCCGGCGAGCTCGCCGTCGCCGAATCGCTGGTCGCCGAGGCGGCGACGATCGGTGAGGCGACGGGCAGCCGCTTCATGGCCCAGTACGGAGCCCTGGTGCTGGAGCCGTGGCGGGGCCGGGAGACCGAGACCCGCCAGGTGATCGACCTGATCACCCGGGATCTGGCCCTTCAAGGTGAGGGGAAGGTGCTGACCGCCACCCAGTGGGCGGCCTCGGTGCTCTACAACGGCCTCGGCCGCTACGAGGAGGCGTACGCCGCGGCCGAGCGCGGCGCCGAGCACCCGCAGGAGCTCGGGCTGTCCATGTGGTCCACGGTGGAGCTCGTCGAGGCGGCCGTCCGCAGCTGCCGGCCGGCCCGCGCTGCCGCCGCCGCCCAGCTGCTCGACGAGATGGCGCAGGCCAGCCGGACCGACTGGGCCCTGGGCACCGCGGCCGGCGCCCGTGCCCAGGTGAGCGAAGGACCGGTCGCCGAGGCTCTCTACCGCGAGGCGATCGAGCGGCTCGGCCGTACCGAGGTCCGGGTGATGTCCGCCCGCGCCCGGCTGCTCTACGGCGAGTGGCTGCGCCGGGAGGGCCGCCGCCTCGACGCGCGCGAGCACCTGGGCATCGCCCACGAGCTGCTCGACCGGATGGGGGCCGAGGCGTTCGCGGAACGGGCCCGGCGGGAGCTGCAGGCCGCCGGCGAGACCGTACGCAGGCGCCCCGCCGAGGTGCGCGCCGCCACTCTGACCGCCCAGGAGGCGCAGATAGCCCGCCTGGCCGGCGACGGACTGACGAACCCCGAGATCGGCGCCCAGCTCTTCATCAGCCCGCACACGGTGGAGTGGCACTTACGCAAGGTCTTCACGAAGCTGGGCATCGTCTCCCGCAGACAGATCCGCACCACCCTGCTGCAGGGCACGGCCACGACCTGACCCTCCCCTCGTAGGCGCGCTACGCGGTCTCGCTCCGGCGTGCGCTGTCGTGGAGCTGCGCCACCGCGCGGGCGATGAGGTCGGCGCGGCGTCGATCCCGGCGGGCGTGCACGGCGATGCGCCGCAGCACGGTGGGACGGACCAGCGGCCTGGCGACGAGCCCGCCGGGAAGCTCCGCCACGGCCAGGCGCGGCAGGACGGCGACCCCGATGCCCGCCGCCACCAGCCGCAGCGCCGCCCGATGGTCGTCCAGGCGGGCGGCGTAGCGCGGCGTGAACCCGGCGGCCCCGCACGCGCTCTGGATGATCTGCCCGATCGGGCTGTCGTAGATGTCGTGGTCCACCCACGGTTCGCCTTCGAGGTCGCGGAGGGCGAGGCCGGGGGCGTCGGCGAGCGGGTGCGCGGCGGGGAGCACGGCGACGAGCTCCTCGACGGTCAGCTCGTGACGCCGGTAGCCGTCGAGGTGCACCCCCGCCCCGTCGGCGGGCTCGGTCCGGATGTCGAGGTCCGGTCGCCGGCGGCCGCGCCCGTCGACGGGTTCGTTGAGGCTGATCTCGACGGTCAGGTTCGGCCGGTGCCGGCGAACGGTCCGTACGACCTCCGGGATCCACCGCTCGGCCGCGGAGGCGAAGCAGGCGATCGCCAGGTGCTCGGCCTGACCGCCGCGCAGGTCCGCGACGACCCGATCGAGGCGGCCGAAGTCGGCGAGGAGCGACTGAGCCTGATCCGCCAGCTGCCGCGCGGCCTCGGTGGGGACGATGCCGCGCCCCTGCTTCTCGAACAGGGTCAGCCCGGTCTCCTTCGCCAGGGCGGTCATGTGCTGGCTGATCGTCGCGGGCGAGTAGCTGAGGTTTCGTGCCGCCCGGTTGATCGACCCGGCCGCCAGGACCGCGCGCAGGATCGCGAGACGTCGCGGGTTGAGCATGCGCCAACAGTAAGGCAATGCCGAATGGTCAGCCGGTTTTGTGTGCTTGTTACGACTCGTGCCGTCGATCGAAGATGGCACCTGACACGGCATTCGCGCGGTCAGAGAGGGTTGGCCATGGACACGACGTTCTTGGACGAGGCGGGCCGGCGCCTGATCCGCTACGGAGTCGGCTTCACCCCGCGGCTCATCGAACGTGCCTCCGGCGCGTACGTCTTCGACCACCAGGGCACGGCGATCCTCGACTTCACCTCGGGGCAGATGAGCGCCATCCTCGGCCACGCCCACCCGGACATCGTGGCGACGGTCTCGTCCGCGGTCGCGTCGCTGGACCACCTCTACAGCGGCATGCTCAGCGCCCCGGTGCTGGAGCTCGCCGACCGGCTCACCGCGACCCTGCCGCCCGCACTGGCCAGGATGATGCTGCTCACCACGGGGGCCGAGGCGAACGAGGCCGCGATCAAGATGGCCAAGCTCTCCACCGGCCGCTACGAGATCGTCTCCTTCGACCGCTCGTGGCACGGCATGACCCAGGGGGCTGCCTCCGCGACCTTCTCGGCCGGGCGGCGCGGCTACGGCCCGCCGGCGCCGGGGAACCTCGCCCTGCCCGCGCCGAACGCGTACCGGTCGCCGTTCCGGGCCTCCGACGGATCGCACGACTGGGCGGCCGAGCTCGCGTACGGCTTCGCCCTGGTCGACCAGCAGTCCGCCGGGAGCCTCGCGGCCTGCCTCATCGAGCCCGTCCTGTCCTCGGGCGGGATCATCGAGCTGCCGCCGGGGTATCTCCGCCGCCTCAAGGAGATGTGCGAGGAGCGCGGGATGCTGCTCATCCTCGACGAGGCGCAGACGGGTCTCGGCCGCACCGGGACGATGTACGCGTTCGACCGCGACGGGGTCACCCCCGACATCCTGACGCTGTCGAAGACCCTCGGTGCCGGGCTGCCGGTGGCGGCCGTCGTCACGACCGCCGAGATCGAGCAGACCTGCCACGACCGCGGGTTCCTCTTCTACACCACGCACGTCTCCGACCCGCTGGCGGCCGCCGTCGCGCTGACCGTCCTGGACGTCATCGAGCGCGAGCACCTCGTCGAGCGCGCCGCCCGGCTGGGCGCCCAGCTCACCGAGCGGCTGCTGGCGCTGCGCGACGGCTACGAGGTCGTCGGTGACGTTCGCGGCCGTGGCCTGCTCCAGGGCATCGAGCTCGTACGGGACAAGCGGACCAAGGCACCCGCCGACGCGCTGGGCCACGCGGTCACCTCGGCCTGCCTCGAGCGGGGGCTGCACATGAACATCGTCCAGCTGCCCGGGATGGGGGGCATCTTCCGCATCGCCCCGCCGCTCACGATCGGCGAGGACGACCTGCACGCGGGCATGGACATCCTCGAGGCGTCCCTCAAGGCCGTGCTCGGCTCAGAACAGCCCGGCCTGAACTCCCGCACGTGACGCCGGACGCCTGGGCGCCAGCCCCCCGACGCGGTCGAGATCGCCAAGTGCCCGCCAGCGACCCGTTCGCCCGCCGTCGGCCACCAGGCGCTCGAACAGGCACGCCGTGGCCAGCACGTCCGGCATCGCCCGGTGACGGCGCGCGGGCGGCTCGATGCGCAGATACCTCACCAGGGCGTCCAGCCGGTGCGACGACAGCTCCGGGTACAGCGCCCGGGCCAGCCGTACGGTGTCCAGCAGCGGGACCCCGGCCAGCGCGGGGCAGTGCCGTCGCTGGTGCGCGATGATTCCCGCCTCGGTGGGCGCGTGGTGGGCGACCAGCCGGTACGGCGGCGCCGTCAACCGGCGGTCGAGCTCGGCCATGACCTGCTCGGGCCCGGCGGCCGTGGCCAGCATCGCCGCGGTGATGCCCGTCAGGCGCATGTCGTAGGAGGTGACGGCCATCCCCGGGGGCGGCGCGATCAGCGACTCGAACCGCCACGACTCCGCCAGGCCGTCGGCGGCAACCCTGAGAGCGAGCACCGCCACCTCCACCGGAACGGCGGGCCGCCCCGCGGGAGTCAACCCCTCGAAGTCGATGACGAGGTAGGTGTGCCGGGCGAAGGCGACCTCGCCGTAGAGCGCCGCGGCCTCAGCCATCAACCGCTCCAGGGCCGGCCCCGTCCGTTCCGGCACCGGCGGCGCGCGTATCCACGCGCTGACGGTACCCCGGCCGCCACCGCACGCGCAGCACTCCGCGCCGAGGGGTGCTGCTCACCGGTCGCGGAGCCGCCGTACCCCAGATGGCCGGCCAGGGCACTGCCACGCCCCAGGCGCCGGCGGACGCGCAGGCCCAGGCGAAAGCGGCGACGCCGACGGCGACGGCGGACGGGAGCGACCGCCGGGGCGGGGGCGGGGGGCGGGAGCAACCACCGGGGCGGGGGCAGGGAGCGGGGGCGACGGTGGTGGCCGGGCGCGGTGCGGCGGTGCGGCGACGGTCGCATGGCGCTCGGGGTGCCGGGTCAGCGGCGGCGGAGCGACGGGTCGAGCAGGGCGGGCGGGGTGTCGAACTTCTCGTGGGGGGCGAGGTCGGTGCCGGGCGCGACGATCGCGTCGATGGCGTCGAGCACGTCGGCGGAGAGCACGGTGTCCGCGGCGGCCAGCTGCGTGTGCAGGTGCTCCAACGTACGGGGGCCGATGATCGCGCTGGTCACGGCGGGGTGCGCGGTGACGAATCCGAGCGCCAGCTGGATCAAGGTCAGACCGGCCTGGTCGGCGACCTTGGCCAGCTGCTCGACCGCGTCCAGCCTGGCCCGGTTGGAGGGGATGGAGAGGTCGAAGCGCTCCGGCAGGATCGCCGAGCGGTGGGTGGCGACCTCCCGGCCTTCGCGGACCGCGCCCGACAGCCAGCCGGAGGCGAGCGGGCTCCAGGCCAGCACGCCGAGCCCGTACTCCTCGGTCACGGGCAGGACGTGGGCCTCGATCCCGCGCTGCAGGATGGAGTAGCTGGGCTGTTCGGTGACGTACCGGCTCAGGCGATGCCGGCGCGCGGCCCACTCCGCCTGCACGATGCGGTAGGCCGGGAAGGTCGAGGAGCCGAAGTAGCGGATCTTCCCCGCGCGCTGCAGGTCGGTCAGCGCCGACAGCGTCTCCTCGTCGCTGGTGCTCGGGTCCCACCGGTGGATCTGATAGAGGTCGACGTGGTCGACGCCGAGGCGCCGCAGGCTGTTGTCCAGCTCGGTGACCAGCCAGCGGCGCGAGCTGCCCTGGTGGTTGCGCTCCTCGCCCATGGGCATGCAGGCCTTCGTGGCCAGCACGATGTCGTCGCGGCGGCCGGCGATGGCCTTGCCGACCATCTCCTCCGACTCACCGGCGCTGTACCAGTCGGCCGTGTCGATGAGGTTGATCCCGGCCTCGAGGGCGGCGTCGACGATGGCGGTGGCCTCGTCCTGCGTGGTGCGGCCGATCGCGCCGAAGTTCATCGCGCCGAGCGCGAGGGAGCTGACCTGCACACCGGTGCGGCCCAAGGTGCGGTACTGCATGACTGTGTCTCCTCCGTGGGGAGTGAAGGCATGGCTGTTGGCCGTGGGTACGCTGCTCTGGCATCATGAGCTAAGCGGAACGACGTCCCGATTTCGACAATACGGGACACCGTCCCGTTTAGCAATTCCGCTACCGGAGGGAACGATGAACGACAGCGACCAGAGCGCGGCGCGCACGGCCCGGCCCAAGCGGGCGGACGCCCAGCGCAACAAGAAGGCCCTGCTCGACGCGGCCGCCGCGATCTTCGTCACCTCCGGTGTGGAGGCCCCGGTCCGCGACATCTCCGCCAAGGCCGGCGTCGGGACGGCCACGATCTACCGCCACTTCCCGACGCGAGCGGATCTCATCATCGCCGTCTTCCGGCACCAGATCGAGGCCTGCGCCGAGGCCGGTCCCGCCCTGCTGACCACCAGCGCCACCCCGCACGCCGCACTGGCGCAATGGATCGACCTCTTCGTCGACTTCCTGGTCACCAAGCACGGGCTGGCCACCGTCCTGCAGTCCGACAACGCCGGATTCGACGCGCTGCACGCCTATTTCATCGACCGCCTCCTCCCCGTGTGCACCCAGCTGCTCGAAGCCGCGGCCGCCGCCGGCGAGATCCGCCCCGACATAGAGGCCTACGAGCTCATGCGCGGCGTCGGGAACCTGTGCATCGGCGCCGACAGCGACGCCCGCTACGACGCCCGCCGCCTGGTGGGGCTCCTCATCGACGGGCTCCGCCAACCGCACTGACGGCAGGGAAGAGCGGAAACGGCGGCCATCTCATAGACTTCCAGCACCTGAAAGTCGAACGTGTCCCGCAATACGTCTTCCACATCTGGAGCGTTCATGCCCGGACTCAGGCTCAGCCCGCTCGATCTCCCGTCCTTACCGGATGCCTCCTCACCGATCTCCCGGGGAGGCCTCTCATGACGACCCGCCGCGTGGTCATCGCCGGCGCCGGCATCGCGGGGCTGACGGCGGCCCTGAGCCTGCACGCCGCGGGGATCACCGAGGTGACCGTCCACGAGGCGGTGGAGGAGATCCACCCGCTCGGCGTCGGCATCAACATCCTCCCGCACGCCGTACGCGAGCTCATCGAGCTCGGCCTCGGCGACCGCCTGGCCTCGATCGGCGTGGCGACCGCCGACCTGACCTTCCTCACCCCCCGCGGGCAGCGGATCTGGTCCGAGCCGCGCGGGCTGGACGCGGGCTACCGGTGGCCCCAGTACTCGATCCATCGGGGCCGGTTGCAGCTGATGCTGCTGGAGGCGGTACGCGAGCGCCTCGGCCCCGACGCGGTGGTGCTCGACTCCCCCGTCACCGACCTCCGCCACGACGCGGACCTGCTCATCGGCGCCGACGGCATCCGCTCCAGCGTCAGGCGGGCCCTGTTCCCCGGCGAGGGCGAGCCGCTGCCGGGCGGCGACGTGCTGTGGCGCGGCACCACGTACGCCAGGCCGTTCATGACCGGCAGATCCATGATCATGGTCGGCGACGGCACGCAGAAGCTCGTCATCTACCCCATCGCCCCACCCGCCGGGGACGGCACCCAGCTGATCAACTGGGCCATCCAGCGCACGGCGGACGTCGAGGGCGTGCCGCGGGGCGACTGGAACCGGCCCATCGGCGTGGAGAGGGTCCTCCCCCACGTGGCGGGCTGGCATTGCGACGAGCTGGACATCTCCGCACTCATCGCGGGCGCGGAGCAGGTGTTCGAGTACCCGCTCGTCGACCGAGACCCGCTGCCGCGCTGGTCGACGGAGACGGTGACGCTGATGGGCGACGCGGCGCACCCGATGTACCCGACCGGCTCCAACGGCGGCACCCAGGCCGTCATCGACGCCCGCGTCCTGGCGTACGCGCTGGCCAACGACCTGGGGCTGGAGTTCTACGAGGACCAGCGCCGGCCGGTCACGAACAACGTCGTGCTGGCCAACCGCGAGGACGGCCCAGAGATCATCCTGAGGCTGGCCCACGAGCGCGCCCCGCAGGGTTTCACCGACATCGAGCACGTCATGCCGCTGGCCGAGCGGGAGGAGATCGCCCTGCGCTACAAGAAACTGGCCGGTTTCGAGCCCGCCACGCTCAACGCCCGCCGCAGCTGGTCCGTAGACCCCAAGCCGACCACCGACGTCTCCCCCGCCCCCGCGCCGTGAACGACTGGCCGGGGCGAGGTGACGCCCCGGCCCCGGTTCGCCCACGACCGCTCGCCAGGCGAACCAAGCCAAAAGCGGGGTGGGCGTGGCAGGCGGCCGGCGCGTCGCCGGCTAAGCCCGCGGCCCCGCGTTCGCGGGAGGCTGCCTGCGCGCGGCGCGCCGGAAGAGCCAGGCCGATCCGACGAAGAGCGCGACGAAGATCCCGTTCAGCCCGACGATCTCGGCGACGGAGGCGTTCGGGGCCTGGTGTTTTCCGGCGATGAGCGCGATCACGGCGACCAGCGCCTGGGCGGACGCCGTGGCGAGCAACGCGCGTGCCATCCCGGACGGACGGAAGCGGGCGATGACGGCGCCGACGACCCCGACGGCGAGCACCCCGAAGTACATCAGGTCGGCGCGGTCGCCTTCGACCCCGATCACGCCGACGGCGCCCATCAGCCAGAGCAGGAACAGGGCCGTCGCGATCGCGACGCCGACGCCGGACCGGTACGCGGTCTTGTGGTTCCTCATCGCCTTCTCCGGTGGCAGGGGGTGGTCGGTGGCCGCCTTGGCCTGCCGGCCGCGCCACGAGGCGTCGGCGGCCAGGCCGCGGAGCATCCGGGACCCGATGCCGGCGGCGATGCGCCAGTCGCTGGTCCCGTGGGCCCGCTCGTGGGCGACGTGGTCGTACAGGTCGGCGTCGATCTCGTCGATCCGGCGCTGGGCGATGGCGGCGGGCAGGCCCCGCGTGTAGAGGCGCACCCATCGGGCCACCAGCCCGGCCACGCGCTCCGGCGTCATGCCGGCCCCGGGGCGATGCGCGGGAGGCGGCCGGGGGCCTGACCGGGGCCGGCGGCGGCCCGGGCCTGCTCGGCCACCTGCGCCCCCTGCCCGGTGAGTTCGTACAGTCGCCGGCGCGGTCGTCCTTCGACCGCGTCGGTGTCCTCCCACCGGGAGGTGAGCAGACCGAACTCCTCGAGCCGGCTCAGGGCTTTGTACAAGGTTCCGTGTCCTGTCAGTGAACGTGACCCGCTCTGTTCGCGCATGGTCTGGGCGAGACCGAATCCGTGGAAGGCGGCCTGCCCCGAGCTCAGCGTCGACAGCGCCGCGTCGAGGATCTCGGTCTCGAGCGGCAGCAGGGTCCCGGGCTTGCGGCGTGGCATGGGGAAAACTATAGGAAGATATCTTCCTATTAGCAAGCGGCCCCGATCGCCCCGCCCGCCGTACTGACTCTTCCGTGAGGGTGCCGGTGTCCCAACGTTGGAGTGTCGGCGATGACAGTGACTCTCGAAGATGTGTGGCATATTCTCCTGTCTCATCCGGACTGCGGACGCGGGGGTTGTGTTCATGCCGTCAGGCGCGCACGACGGTGGCGATGGGGGTCCTTCCGCGGAGCAACCCATGTTGGGTGCTCTGTTACGGGGCTGGCGGGAGCGGGCGCTGCTGACCCAGGAGCAGCTGGCGGAGCGCTCGGGGCTCACCGCCCGGACCGTTCGCCGGTTGGAGTCGGGTGAGCTGCGGCGGCCGCGCAGCACCTCGTTGCGGCTGCTGGGTGCGGCGCTGGCCCTGGACACCGCCGAGATGTCTCTCCTGAGCGAGGCCACGACCGGCGTCCCGCAGATCCCGCTGCCGAGCCCGGCGCGCACGACGCCGCGGCAGTTGCCGGCCGATGTGGAGTTCGTCGGCCGGGCGCGGGAGATGGCCCTGCTGGACGCCGCCGGCGACGCGACCACGGTGGTGATCACCGCCATCGACGGCATGGCGGGGGTCGGCAAGACCGCGCTGGCCGTGCACGCCGCGCACCGGCTGGCCGCCCGTTTTCCCGACGGTGACCTGTTCGTCGACCTGCACGGCTACACCCAGGGCCTGGCCCCGGCCGACCCGGCCGACACGCTCGCCCGGGTGCTGGGGCTGCTGGGCGTCCCGGGGGAGTCCATCCCGCAGCACGTGGACGATCGGGCGGCTCTGTACCGCACGCTGCTGGCCGGCCGCCGGATGCTGATCGTGCTGGACAACGCCGCCGACGAGGCGCAGGTGGAGCCGCTGCTGCCGGGCGCGGGGGGCTGCCTGGTGCTCATCACGAGCCGGCGGCGGCTGGTCGGCCTGGACGGTGTCCGTACGGTGTCGGTGGACGTCCTGCCGGTCACGGACGCGATCGCGCTGTTCGCCGGCACCGCCGGGCCGGAGCGGGCGGCGGGCGTGCCGCGGGAGTCGCTGGCCGAGGTGGTACGGCGGTGCGGGCTGCTGCCGCTGGCGATCCGGCTGGCCGCGGCCCGGTTGAAGGCCCATCCGGCCTGGAGCGTGCGCCACCTGCTGGAGCGGCTGGAGGAGCACCGGAGCCTGCTGAGCGAGCTGCACGCGGGCCAGCGCAGCGTCACGGCCGCGCTGGATCTGTCCTACCGGGAGCTGGCGGCCGACGAGCGGCGCGCGTACCGGCTGCTGGGACTGCACGCCGGCCCGGACATCGGGGCCGAGGCGGTCGCCGTGCTGCTGGACACCGGCCGGAGGCGGGCCGTGCGGCTGCTGGATCGGTTACTCGAGGCTCATCTGCTGCAGGAGCCGGTCATCGGCCGCTACCGCCTGCACGACCTGATCCGCGCCCATGCCGCCGCGATGGCCGCCGACGAGGAGCCCGAGACCGAGCGGCGCGCCGCGCTGACCCGGCTGCTGGACCACTACAGCCGGGCCGCCTCGGCGGCGATGGACCGCCTCTACCCCTACGACGCGGAGATGCGGCCCCGCCCTCCGGCAGGCACCGCGTCCATGCCCGACGTGCCGAGCGCCGAGACGTGGCTGGACGCGGAGCTGGCCAACCTGCTCGCCCTCGCCCGGCACGCCGCGGCCGACGGCTTCCCCGCGCACATCCGGCACCTGTCGGCCACGTTGCACCGCTGCCTGCGCGTCCGCGGCCGGTACGCCGAGGGCGCGGCCCTGCAGACGCAGGCGCTGTCCGCCGCCCGCGGCACCGGGGATCGTCCGGGCGAGATGGAGGCCCTCCTGGGGCTGGGCGAGATCCGTTGCGCGCAGAACCAGTACGAGACGGCGACGGAGTACATCATGCGGGCCCTGGACATCGCCCGCTCCACCGGCCACCGGGCCGGCGAGCTCGGAGCGCTGCACTGCCTGGGCACGATCCAGGCGTACCAGGGCCAGTTCGCACCGGCCGCCGGGGCGTTCACGGAGGCGCTCGGCATCGCCCAGGCGATCGGTCACCGCATCGGCGAGCTGGACTCCTTGATCGATTCCGGCCAGGTGCACCGGCTGATGGAACAGTACGAGCCCGCCACCGAGCACCTGACGCGAGCTCTCGAACTCGCCAGGACGGTCGGTCACCGCACCTGTGAGTCGCGGGCGCTGATGGGCCTGGGCCACATCCACCTGAAGCGCGGGCGGTACGGGCCGGCCGAAGAGTGCTTCTCGCAGGCCCTGGCCCTGGCCCGCGGCATCGGGCACATGCTGGGCGAGCTGATCAACCTCAACGGGCTCGGCCAGCTGTACCGGATGCAGGGAAGGCACGACCAGGCTCTCGACCACTACCGGCAGGCGCTCGACCTGGCGCGCCAGGTCGGCAACGACAACTGGCAGTTCGAAGCCCTCCACGGCTCCGGCCGGCTGCAGCACGACCGCGGGCGCGCCGCCGAGGCGCTCGAAAGCCATCACCAGGCCCTCGACCTGGCCTCGGCCCTCGGCCAGTCGAGCGATCAGGCCCGCGCCCACGACGGCCTCGCCCACGCCCACGCCGCGCTCGGCCGGCCCGCCCAGGCCCGGCACCACTGGACCCAGGCCCTGAACATCATGACCGCCCTCGGCATCGACCGGACCGAGGAGAAAGGGGTCGACGTCGAGAGCATCCGGGCCCACCTCGCCCGGCAGGCCTCCGGCTAACCCTGATCCACCTGGTCACGCGCGGCCCGGGGGGCGGGGCGCAGGCCGAACAGGAAGCGCGTGACGCCGGTGCGGCGGACCAGGAGGTCGTAGGCGAGGACCAGCAGGGCGAACGACGTCACGACGACGACCGTGAACTTGACGGCGATCGGGGCGTCCCACCGGACGACGCCGTAGGCGACCGCGACCACGATCGGCTGGTGCAGGATGTAGAGCGGCAGCACGGCCTCGGACAGGTAGGCGTACCAGCGCCGCGGCTCGCGCCCGCCGGTCCGGGGGCGGGCGGGGCGGACCCGGTCGAGGAGGCCGATGATCGCCATCAGCCAGCACCACCCGGCCGCGCCGAACAACGACCTGCCGGCCATCGCGAGAGGCGCCGGCCCGGTGAAGGCGGCGTCGCCGGCCAGGAGCATCGCGGGCACGCCGACCAAGCAGAACAGCAGCCCGGCGAGCACAATCAGGCGGGCGTCGCGGCGGGCGGCGGCCCTGAAGCGATCGTCGGTGGCGAAGACGAAACCGAAGAGATAGAAGAGCAGGTACGCCCAGCGGTGCCAGCCCCCGTACTCCTCCTCCAGCCCCGCCAGCGCGCACCACACCGCCAGCGGCACGGCGGGCAGGAGGGTGGCGCCGCGTCGCCGCTCCGCGAACGCGGCCATGCGGTCGCGCAGCCGTGCCGCCCGGTCGCGGTTCGCGGGCGAGCGGAACCCGTGCGTGACGGGGGCCAGCAGCAGGGAGAAGGTGAGCAGCAGCACCAGGAACCACAGGTGGCCGGTCTCGAAGAACTCGCCCTGGAGGACGAAGGGGAACTTGCCCGGCTCCAGGTCGATCTGGAAGAAGCGGGGCAGGAACTCGAGGTACGACTCCTGGTGGGCGGGGTCGGCGCGCACGCGTAACCACTGCGGGACCGGTACGAGGACGAGCGTCCCGAACAGCAGCGGCACACCGAGGCGGCGCAGGCGTTCGGCGACGAACGCGCCGGTGCTGCGGCGGCGCAGGGAGTGCCAGGCGCCCAGGCCCGCCAGGAAGAAGAGCAGCGGCATCGCCCACAGCACGCCGACGGCGGCGACGACCAGGGTGACGTCGGTGGTCTCGGCGTTCTTCACGTAGAAGTCGTCATGGGCGCCGAACACCAGCGCCGAGTGGAAGAACACCAGCCCGACCACCACCAGCACCCGGACGGCGTCGAGCTCCGCCCGCCGCCCGGAATCGGTGGAGGAGGCGCTGGAGGAGGTGCTGGCAGGGGTTGACGGCATGGTCACGACCCTTCGGCTGTCGCGTCTCGTCTTCTGCGAACGGTGCCCGCCGTCACGATAGCCAGGATGAGCCCCGGTGGGAGCAGCCCCTTGGGCCAGAAGTCCATCGGGCAGCCCTCGGCCACGCTCACCGCCGCCCAGACCACGACGTTGACCGCGAGGAGCGCGGCCCACCCGGCCCACACCGCCTTCAGCCAGCGGGGGGTGCCGGACGGCGCGGGTGACGGGCTGGGACGGCGCCGCGCGGGGAGGTCGGCGACCAGGTCGGCGAGTTCGCCGCGGGTCACCGACCCGTAGGCCCTGCCCACGCGGTCGTCGAACTCCCTGAAGTCGAGGCAGCCCTCCTCCACGGCCAGGCGCAGCCGCTCGGCGGCCGCGTCGCGATCCTTGTCGGATGCCCGTACGTCGCGGTGCTCGTCCATGTCAACCTCCGGGTGGAAGAACACCCGACTTGTTGGGGAAGTGCAGGGGTTTATCAGGGGTCAGGAAGGAGGGGTTTCCCGCGCGAGGAAATGGGTTATCTCCGCCTTTTCCTCGGCGGTGATGTTGCGGTCCGCGCGGCGGCGCGCGGCAATGGCCGGAAGGTACGGCCGGGCCGCCTCGGTGTCGATGTCGCCCAGGAACGCCCCGAGCATCGCCGCCCGGCCCTCCTCGATCTCCGGGCCGACGGGGACGGTGGCCAGGACCAGCCAGGTGCAGGCGACGTCCGCGCCCGCCGCGCCACGCGCCGCGTTCGCCCAGTCGATCACCCGGGGGCCGTCCCCGGTCAGGAGCACGTTGGCGGGGTGGAGGTCCAGGTGGAGCAGGCGGTTGCCGGGGCAGCCGTCGGCGGCCTGCAGCCAGCCGGGGGCCCGTACGGCGCCGAGCCTGCTCAGGAGGGACGCCAGGAGGCGGCCGTGCTCCGGAGCCTGCCCGGGGTCGCGGGCCATCTCCGCCATCAGGCTCGGGCCGTCGACGCGCTCCATGAGGATGTCGGGGCCGTCGGCGTCGAAGACCTTGGGGGCGGGGAAGCCCTGGCGCCGGGCGTGGCGCATGACGGCGGCCTCACGTTCGAGGCTGCGGCCGTCGCGGGCGCGCCGGACGACCCGGCCGGCGCCGGCCTCGAGAATCTCGCAGTCGCAACCGGCTGCGATCAACGAACCAACCTGCATATCGGTCAGACTAGGTTGTCAACTCGGTGTACGGATATATCAGGCCGCTGGCCGGTTTTTCCGGCAACTACCTGCCACCAGTTTCCCCGTTATTTCCGGCCTTCATCCCGCCAATATGGCTACAACCGCACTCACCCACAATTCCATTAAATATGGGGAGGTGACACGTTGCTGGTGGCAACCGATCTCGTCAAGCGGTACGGCACGGTCCAGGCCCTCGACGGATTCACTCTGAGCGTGGCGTCCGGTGAGATCGTCGGGCTCCTAGGCCACAACGGCGCGGGGAAGACGACCTTCGTGGAGATCGTGTCCCATCTGATCCGCCCGGACAGCGGAAAGGTGAGCATCGACGGCAGACCCCCTTCCGCCACACGCGGTGAGGTGGGCGTCGCGCCCCAGCACATCGCGCTGTACCCCTCCATCACCGTACGCGAGCACCTTGAGCTCTACGGCAAGCTGGCCGGGCTGAGACGGACCGCGCTCAGCGCGGCCATCGAGGACCTGGCGGCGGTGCTGCGGCTCAACGAGATCATGGACAGGAGGACGGGCAAGCTCTCGGGCGGCCAGCAGCGCCGTACCCAGGCCGCCAGCGCGCTGGTGCACCGGCCCGCGCTCCTGCTGCTCGACGAGCCCACGGCGGGCGCCGACCTGGAGACCAGGCAGGCGATGCTGGACGTGGTCAAGCAGCGCGCCGGAGAGGGCGCGGCCGTCGTCTACACCACCCACTACCTGCCCGAGCTCACCGAGCTCCAGGCCACGATCGCGGTCGCCCGCGACGGCCGGATCATCGCCAGGGGGCCCAGCGACGAACTGCTGAGGGACCTGCCGGGCGAGGTGCGGGTCACGCTGGACAACGAGGAGCAGATCGCGGTCTCCGCCTCCGACCCGGCAGCGGCCCTGATCGACCTGCTCCACCGGGTGAACCGTCCGGTCACCTCGGTGGACGTGCGCAACCCGTCCCTGGACGACCTCTATCGATCCCTGGCGGTCACCGATGCTTCTTGACTCCGCGCCACGCGGGCTCGGCGTGCTCAACGCCGTCTACCGGATCTCCGCCCTGGCCAGGCACAACCTGATCATCCGGTTGCGCGACCCGGGGCAGATGATCAGCTATGTCGCCATGCCGATGGTCCTCATGCTGGTGCTGAAGCCCCTGTACGTCAGGGCCCTGGACGGAGGCGCCACCCAGGTCGCCACCGGCCTGATGGTCATGTTCTCCGTGTTCGCGATCTCCCTGGCGGGCAACTCGATCCTGTCCGAGCGCACCTGGCGCACCTGGGACCGGCTGCGGGTGAGCAAGGCGCCGGCGTTCGAGCTGCTGGTCGGCAAGACCCTGCCGCTGTTCGTGGTGATGATCGCCCAGCAGGCGATCCTCGTGGTGTACGGCTGCCTGGCCATCGGGCTGCCCGTGCCCCCCGCCCCGAGCCTGGTCCTCCTGTCCATCGCGATCTGGGCGTTCGCCCTGCTGGCGATCGGCGCGGCGCTGGCCACGCTGGTCCGCAGCCACGGTGAGCTCAGCGTGATCTCCGACGTGGGCGCGCTCACCCTCAGCTCCCTGGGCGGGGCGCTGGTGCCGCTGAGCCTGATGCCCGACTGGGCTCAGACGGCCGCGCACGTCTCACCCGGCTACTGGGCGCTGACCATGATGCAGGCCGCAGTACGCGGGGACGCGGCGGCGATCCTGCTGCCCGCCGCCATCCTGCTGGCGATCGGCCTGCTGGCGGGCTTGTTCGCGGCCCGCCGGCTGACGCGCGGCTGGGGACGGGACGGACTGCTGTGAGAGCGACTTCCGCGAAGAAGGGCATGGAGATGGATCAGCACCATTCACCAGGCGACGCCGATGTCGCGATCATCGGCATGGCCGGTCGGTTCCCGGGCGCGGCCGACGTCCAGAGGTTCTGGCACAACATCAGCAACGGGGTGGAGTCCTTCACCCGGTTCACCGACGACGAACTGCTCGCCGCGGGCGTCTCCCCCGCGACGTTCCAGCAGCCCAACTACGTGCGGTCGCGGCCGATCCTCGACGACATCCGCGGCTTCGACGCCGGGTTCTTCGGCTACAACCCGCGCGAGGCCACCCTCGCCGACCCGCAACAGCGGATCTTCCTGGAGTGCGTGTGGGAGGTCCTGGAGTCCGCCGGATACGCGGCGCCGGAGGGCCGGGGCAGCGTCGGCGTGTTCGCCGGGATGAACATCAGCGGTTACCTGCTGACCCGGCTCATGGCGTTCCAGATGGGCATCGACACCTCCGCCCTGATGATCGGCAACGACAAGGACGCGCTGGCCACGAACGTCTCCTTCCGCTTCGACCTGAACGGCCCCAGCGTGTCGGTGCAGACCTTCTGCTCGACCTCGCTGGTCGCGGTCCACCTGGCCAGCGAGAGCCTGCGGCGCGGCGAGTGCGACATGGCGCTGGCCGGCGGCGTGTCGGTACGCATCCCCGACCGCGTGGGCTACCTGTGGGAGGAGGGCGGCCAGGAGTCGCCCGACGGGCATGTGCGGACCTTCGACGCCGAGGGCCGGGGCAGCATGTTCGGCGACGGCGCGGCGGTGGTCGCGCTGAAGCGGCTGAAGGACGCGGTGGCGGACCGGGACACCGTGCTGGCCGTCATCCGGGCCTCGGCCATCAACAACGACGGCGCGATGAAGTTCAGCTACCTGGCGCCCAGCATCGACGGCCAGCGCCGCTGCGTCTCCTCGGCCCTCGCCCGCGCGGGCGTGGACCCGGCCGACATCTCGTACGTCGAGGCGCACGGCACCGCCACCGAGGTCGGCGACCCGATGGAGGTGGCCGCGCTGACCCGCGCCTTCGGGGCGACCGAGCGCAAGCAGTACTGCGTGCTCGGCTCGATCAAGCCCAACGTGGGCCATCTCGACCGCGCCTCCGGCGTCACCGGCCTGATCAAGGTCATCCAGTCGCTGCGCCACGACCTGATCCCGGGCACGCTGCACTACCGCTCCCCCAACCCGGAGATCGACTTCGACAACAGCCCCTTCCGCGTCAGCGCCGAGCCCGTCCCGTGGCCGCGCGCGCTGGACCGGCCGCGCATCGCGGGGATCAGCTCGCTGGGCATGGGCGGCACCAACGCGCACGTCATCGTCACCGAGGCGCCGGCTTCCGCGCCGCGCGCGGCCCGGTCGCGCCGCTGGCAGATCCTGCCGGTCTCGGCCCGCTCCCAGCAGGCCGCCGAGCAGGCGTGCGCCCGGCTGGCCGGGCACCTGGCGGACTCGTCCGACGACCTGGGCGACGTCGCCTACACGCTGCAGGCCGGGCGCAAGGTGTTCGGGCACCGCAAGATCGTGATCGCCGACTCGGTGGAGGGCGCCGCGGCCAAGCTGGCCGACCCCGCCGGATCGCTCGGACGCGCGGACGCGACCGTGGGCAGGAAGGTCGGCTTCCTCATCGCGGGGGTCGGCGAGCAGTACCCGGGGATGGTGGCCGCCCTCTACGCCGACGAGCCGGGGTTCCGCGCGGACGTGGACGAGTGCCTGGCCGTGCTGGGGCTGACCGAGCCGGGGCAGCTCTCCGACGTCTTCGTGCCCGCCGAGCGGGACGAGGACGCCGGCGGTGACCTGGCCAGGCTGCTGGGCCGGGCCGGGGCCGGCGCGCCGCGGTCCACGACCGACGCGCACCTGGTGCAGCCGGCCGTCTTCGTGGCCGAGTACGCGCTGGCGCGCCAGCTCATCCGCTGGGGCCTGCAGCCCGAGATCATGATCGGCTACAGCCTCGGCGAGTACGTCGCCGCCTGCCTGTCGGGCGTGCTGTCGCTGCCCGACGCGCTGCGCCTGGTGGCCTACCGGGCCAAGCTCATCACCTCCCAGCCCGAGGGCGCGATGCTGGCGGTCTCCTCCGACGAGAAGCGGCTGCGCGCGGTGCTGGGCGAGGTGTTCACCCGCGACCTGGACGTGGCCGTGCGCACCGGCTCCCAGGTGGTGCTGGCCGGGCCGGCGGACGCGGTCGAGCGGGCCTCCGCGCTGCTGCTGGAGTCCAGGATCGGGCACCGGCGGCTGGAGACCACGCACGCCTTCCACTCCCGGATGCTGGCGCCGGTGGCCGGGGAGCTGACCTCCTGGATCGCCGACAACATCACGCTGAACCCGCCGCGGCTGCCGTACCTCAGCAACGTGACCGGCGAGCCCGCCACCGCCGAGGAGGTGACCGACCCGGGCTACTGGGCCCGCCACATGTGCGAGACGGTCGAGTTCGGCGCGGGGCTCGGGCACCTGCTCGGGCAGGCCGACCTGGCACTGGCCGAGATCGGGCCGGGCCAGTCGCTGGGCGCGCTGACCCGCGGGCACCCGGCCTGCGACCGCGCCCAGTGGCCGCTCATCGTGACCACGTTGCCCGCCGCGAACGACACGCAGGACGCGGGGGCCACCCTAGCGACCGCCGTCGGGAAGCTGTGGCTGACCGGGGTGCCGGTGGACTGGGACGCGCTGCACGAGGACGCCGGCTGGCGGCCGGGGCGCGTGCCGCTGCCGACGTATCCGTTCGAGCGCCAGGAGTACTGGCTGGAGATCGACGAGAGCGCGTTCGGCAGCGGCGGCGGCGCGGCCGCGTACGACGAGAGCGACCCGACCAGCATCGCCAAGGCCTACCCGCGGCTGCCCGACACCCGCTGGATCCACACGCAGGTCTGGCGCCAGACCACGATCAGGCCGGCCCGCGCGGAGGAGGGCGACCGCTGGCTGGTCTACACCGACGCGGGGCTCGCCGACGAGCTGGCCGCGCCCCTGCTGGCGCACCTGGCGGCCACCGGCAAGGACGTGGTCGTGGTCCGGCCGGGCGACCGGTTCTCCGCCGACCCCGACGTCCTGCGCGTGCGGCCCGGCTCACCCGAGGACTCCCTCGCGGCCATGCGCGAGCTGAACCAGCGCCGCTGGGAGCCCGACCGGGTCGTGCACCTGTGGTCGGCCGAGGGCGGCCCCATCGAGGAGAGCCTGCAGCGCGGCCTGCACACGCTGGTCGGCCTCGCCCGCGCCGCCGGTGACCTGGGGCTGCCGAGCTGGGCGCTGGACATCGTCACCTCGGGCGGCCAGCGGGTGCACCCGGGCGACCGCGTCAAGGCCGCGCTCGGCACCCTGCTCGGCCCGACCCGGCTGATCCCCGTGGAGTACCCGAGGGTCAAGACCCGGCTGATCGACGTGGACGGGGTGGGCTCGGCGCAGGCCCTGCTGGCCGAGCTGCGCGCCGAACCGGCCGACCAGGTGGTCGGCCTGCGCGGCGGGCAGCGCTGGATCCCCGACTACGAGGTGCTCGACGCCTCCGTCATCGAGGCCCGCACGCCCGCCGCCGAGGTGCGCAAGGGCGGCGTCTACCTGGTGACCGGCGGGCTGGGCGGCATCGGGCTGGCCATGGCCGAGCGGCTGGCCGAGCACTACCGGGCCCGGCTGGTGCTGCTCGGCCGCACGCCCGTGCCGCCGCGCGAGCAGTGGGCCTCCATCCTGGCCTCCGAGACCGCGGCCCCCGAGGTACGCCGGCGGCTGGAAGGGCTGCGCCGCCTGGAGGCCGCGGGCATCGAGGTCGTCACCGTGGCCGGGGACGTCTCCAAGCCCGAGGACACCCGCCGCGCCGTGGCCGCCGCGATCGAGCGCTTCGGCGAGCTGAACGGCGTGCTGCACTGCGCCGGCGTGCCCGCCGTCGGGCTCATGCAGTTCAAGACCATCGCCGACATGGATCGGGTGCTGGCGCCGAAGGTGCAGGGCACGCTCGCCCTGGCCGAGGCGCTGCGCGAGACGCCGGTGGACTTCCTGGCGCTGTACTCCTCCACCACCTCCGCGACCGGCGGCGGCGCCGGCCAGGTGGACTACTGCGCGGCCAACGCCTTCCTGGACTCCTTCGCGCTGGCCGACGAGCTGCCCGGCGTCACGGTCACCTCGGTCGACTGGTGCGAGTGGACCTGGAACGGCTGGACGGAGGGCCTGGAGAACTACGACGAGGGCTCCAAGCAGTACTTCGCCTGGTACCGGGAGAACTTCGGGCTCACCTTCGACCAGGGCTGGCAGACGCTGCTGCGGGCGCTGGCCAGCGGCGAGCGGCACGTCGTGGCCTCCACGCAGGACTTCGCGCCGCTGGTGGCGATGAGCCGCAAGTCGTCGATCGAGAGCCACCAGGCCACGGTGAAGAAGATCCGCGACGCGTTCGGGCGGCACCCCCGGCCGGACCTGTCCACCGCCTACGTCGAGCCGCAGTCGCCGGCGGAGGAGACCATCGCCGGGGTGTGGGCCGAGGCGCTGGGCCTGGAACAGGTCGGCGTGCACGACAACTTCTTCGAGCTGGGCGGCAACTCGCTGCTCGGCATGGAGATCATCGCAGAGGTCAGGAGGGCGCTGGAGCTGTCCTACCTGCCACCGCACATCCTCTACCAGGCGCCCACGATCGCCTCGCTCGCCGAGGCGGCCAAGGCCGACCAGGACGCGGGCGAGCAGACGAGCGAGGCCCGGGAGCAGCAGCGGTCCCGCATCGCCCAGCGACGCAACATGCTCAGGAGCGGAAGGACGTCATGACCGGAACCGACTACGACTCCGCGGTCGCGCTGATCGGCATGTCCGGGCGCTTCCCCGGCGCAGGGAGCCCCGCCGAGCTGTGGAGCAACCTGCTGGCCGGGATCAAGGGCCTGCGGACCATCACCGACGAGGAACTGCGTGAGTCCGGGGTCGACCCCGGCACGCTGGCCGACCCGCGCTACGTGCGCGTCGGCGGCCCGCTCGACGGGCTCGACCGTTTCGACGCGACCGTGTTCGGGATCAACCCGCGCGAGGCCGAGACGATGGACCCGCAGCACCGGCTGTTCCTGGAGTGCTCGTGGGAGGCGCTGGAAGGCGCCGGGTACTGCCCGACCGACGTGCCGGGCCAGGTGGCGGTCTTCGGCGGCTGCGGGTTCCCGGACTACATCGTGCAGAACCTGCAGCACCTCGGCAACCAGCCGGGCGGCGCGCTGCTGATGGCCGTGGGCAACGAGCGCGACTCGCTGGCCTCGCTGGTGTCGTACAAGCTGGGGCTGCGCGGGCCCGCGGTGTCGGTGCAGACGTTCTGCTCGACCTCGCTGGTCTCCGTGCACCTGGCCTGCCAGAGCCTGCTGACGTACGAGTGCGACATCGCGCTGGCCGGCGGCGCGTTCACCCCGCTCCCCCAGCCCTCCGGCTACCTGTACGAGCAGGGCGGCATCATGTCGCCCGACGGCCGGGTGCGCAGCTTCGACGCCGAGGCCGGCGGGACGGTGATGGGCAGCGGGGCCGGCGTCGTGGCCCTCAAGCGCATGTCGGACGCGATCGAGGACGGCGACATCATCCACGCGGTCATCCTGGGCTCGGCGGCCAACAACGACGGCCGCCTGCGCGCCGGGTACACCGCGCCGGGTGTGGACGGCCAGGCCGACGTGATCGAGTCGGCGCTGGGGGTGGCCGGGGTCAAGCCCGACACCGTCGGCTACGTCGAGTGCCACGCGACCGGCACCATGCTGGGTGACTCGATCGAGCTGGCGGCCATGAACCGGGTGTTCGCCCAGCCCCGGGAGACGCCGTGCGTGCTGGGCTCGCTGAAGCCGAGCCTGGGCCACCTCGACCGCGCCTCCGGCGTCACCGGGCTGATGCGGGCGGCGATGGTGCTCAAGCACGAGCTGCTGCCCGGTACGCCCGACTACGAGACGCCCAACCCCGCGCTGGCCACCGCGCACGACCGGTTCACGGTCCTGGCCGAGCACCAGCCCTGGGCGGCGGGCCCGAACCCGCGGCGGGCCGGCGTCAGCTCCTTCGGGCTCGGCGGCACGAACGCGCACGTGGTGCTGGAACAGGCGCCGCCGCGGCCGCAGCGGTCCGAGCGGCTCGGCCCGCACCTGCTGGTCCTCTCCGCCGGGGACGACCAGGCGCTGAGCGAGGTGACCGAGCGGCTGCGCGACCACCTGTCCGAGAGGCGGGACGACGACCTCGCCGACGTGGCGTACACCCTCCAGGTCTCGCGTGGCGGCTTCGCCCTGCGCCGGGCCGTGGTCTGCCGCGACCGCGACGACGCCGTGGCGGCCCTGGGCGACCCGTCCCGCTGGATCGACGGCAAGACCCAGCGGCGCAACCCCAAGGTACGCCTGGCCGTACCGGACGCCGAACCGCCCGCGACCTGGTGGGCGGAGCTGCACGCGGCGGTCGCGGGCGTCCTGGGCCACGGCACCGCTCCCGCGTCGGGCTCGTCCCGTGCGGCGGCGCTGGCGGCGCTGGCCGACGGCCTGGGCGAGATCGGCGTGCGCGTGCTGCGCGAGGAGACCACGGACCCGGCCGAGGAGGTCGTGGTCGCGCCGGAGGAGGACGCCACGGCGGCCGAATGGCTCCTGGCGACGCTGGCCCGGCTATGGCTGGCCGGCAGCGCCCCCGACTGGGCGGCGCTGCACGGCGGCCGGGGACGCCGGGTCGAGTTGCCCACCTATCCGTTCCAGCGGCGCAGGTTCTGGGTCAAGGCCGCCCCGCCGCAGGCGCAGGGGCAGGTGAGCGAGGGCAAGACCTTCGACCGCTCGCGGTGGACCCACCTGCCGGCCTGGCGGCAGCACCCGCTGCCCGTCGCCGGCCTGGACGAGCGGCTGCGCGAGGCCGGCCCGTGGCTGGTGTTCGCCGCCGACGAGCGCGGCGAGGCGCTGGTGGACCGGCTCAACCGGGCCGGCGCCGAGGTGACCGCCGTGCGCTGCGGCGACGAGTACGCCGAGGAGGACACCGGCGACTTCGTGATCCGGGCGCACAAGCCCGACGACATCGCCGAGCTGATGTTCTCGCTGGTGACCATGCCGCGCTCGATCGTGCACGGGCTCAGCCTGGCCTCTCCGGAGCCCGGCCCCGGCGCCGACCCCGTGGCGCACTTCACCGCCGAGCAGTCCCGCGGCTTCTACTCCGCGCTGGCGCTGTCCAGGGAGCTGGTGGACAACACCGGCTCGGCGCCCAGGGCCGAGCTGGTCCTGCTCACGTCGCAGGCGGTGAGCGTGGCGGGGGCCGACCTGCGGCATCCCGAGCACGCCACGCTGGCGGCGCTGGCGCCCTCCCTCCAGCAGGAGAACCCGCGGCTGCGCTGCCGCACCATCGACGTGGACACCACCGGAGAGGCGGCCGCCCTGGCCGAGCAGGTGCTGGCGGCGTCGGTCTGCAAGCACGAGGGCCCGATGGCGATCCGCGCGGGCGAGACCTGGCTGCGCCGGTACGAGCCGTACCCGGTGGCGGAGCTGGAGCCGGAGCAGCGGCCGATCCGCGACGGCGACACGGTGCTCATCACCGGCGGCCTCGGCGACGTCGGCCTGGTCCTGTCCCGGCACCTGGCCGACGCCTACGGCTGCCGCCTGGTCCTCACCGCGCGTTCCCCGCTGCCGCCCCGGGAGGAGTGGGACGCCTACCTCGCCGCCCCGCCGGCCGGCGGCGAGCGCACGGCCCGGCACATCGCCAACATCAGGGACCTGGAGGGCCGGGGCGCCACGGTGCTGGCCCTGTCGGCGGACGTGGCCGACGAGGAGCAGATGCGGGCCGTGGTGACCGCCGCGGTCGACCGCTTCGGGGGCATCGACGTGGTGGTGCACGGCGCGGGCGTGCAGGACGGCGCGTACTTCAACTTCGCGCACCTGATGGACCGCCCCCAGTGCGAGGCGCACTTCGCGGCCAAGGTGACCGGCTTCCACGTGCTGCAGAAGGTGCTCGGCGAGCAGTGCCCGGACCGGCGGGTCACGCTGTCGTCGATCGCCGCGGTGCTCGGCGGCATGACGCTGGGGCCGTACGCGGCGGCCAACGCCGCCCTCGACGCCTACATCCGCGTGGCCCGCACGGCGGGCGCCGGCCGCTGGGTCACCGTGGACTGGGACACCTGGAACATCGACCCCGACCGGGTGGCCGGGCACAGCGGCGCGGTGGTGGACTTCGCGATGGCCCCGGCCGAGGGCGTGGACGTCTTCGAGCGGGCGCTGTCGGCGGCCGACCGCGTCGGGCACCTGGTGATCTCGACCGGCTCGCTGGACTCCCGGATCGCGCAGTGGGTCACCGGCGACATCCACGAGAGCGACGACGACTACGACGACCGCGAGCGCCATCCGCGGCCGGAGCTGAACAACCCGTACGTGGAGCCGAGCGAGGGCACCGAGGCCACGCTCGCCGAGATCTGGTCCAGGGTGCTCGGCATCGACCCCATCGGGGCGCTGGACAACTTCTTCGAGCTCGGCGGCCACTCGCTGCTGGCGATCGAGCTCACCACCAGGATCCGCAAGACGCTGGCCGCGTCGGTGCCGGTGACCGGCCTGCTGGAGTGCCCCACGGTCCGCCAGCTCGCCGAGTTGCTCGACGCCCGCGACGAGGAGGAGTAACCGCACATGAAGCAGCCCGAGTACCTGCGGACCGTGCAGGGCTTCGCCCGGCGCGAACTGCTGGGCAAGGAGCCGTACCTGGACTCACTGGCCGAGGCGCCGCTCCCGCTCTACCGGCGCTTCGCCGACACCGGCCTGGCGAACTGGTGGATGCCCAAGGAGTTCGGCGGCCTCGGCATGGGGCTGGAGGAGAGCGTGCGCATCACCGCCGAGCTGGCCTACGCCGACGCCGGCGCGGCGTTCACGCTGTTCATCCCCGTGCTGGCGACGAGCATGGTCTCCTGGTACGGGAGCGAGGAGCTGAAGGAGCGCCACCTCGGCCCGCTCGTGGCCGAGAACGCCTTCTGCTCCACGCTGGGCAGCGAGCACGCCGCCGGCAGCGAGCTGGCCAGGATCACCACCACGGCGCGGCGCGAGGGCGACACGGTGGTGCTCGACGGCCAGAAGGCCTTCTCCACCAACACCGGCTTCGCCCGCTTCATCGTCGTGATCGCGCGCGCCCAGGAGGACTCGTCGGGGTACCTGGCCGTCCTGGTGCCGCGCGACACGCCGGGCGTCACGGTGGAGAAGCGGTGGGACGTCATCGGGCTGCGCTCGTCGGCGACCTACCAGGTCTCCCTGTCCGGCGTGCGCGTCCCGGCCGGGAACGTGCTGCGGGGCAACGGCCTGCGCCTGCTGGAGGTGGGGCTGAACGCCAGCCGCATCCTCATCGCCACGACCGCGCTGGGCATCGCCCGGCGCGTGCGCGACGTGTGCATGGAGTACGCCAAGTCCAAGTCGGTCAAGGGGGCACCGCTGACGGCCAACTCGGTCTTCGCCGGCCGGCTGGGCCAGTTCGAGATGCAGATCGAGGTGATGGCCAACCAGTGCCTGGCGGCGGCGCGGGCGTACGACGAGATCGCGGCGCGGCCGGACGCCGGCGAGGAGTTCCTGCGCGTGGGCACGCTGAAGCAGGCGCTGACCACGAAGATGTTCTGCGGGCAGACGGGCTGGCAGATCGCCTCGACGGCGTCGGAGATGTTCGGCGGGATCGGCTACACGCACGAGATGGTCATCGGCAAGCTGCTGCGCGACATGCGGTACGTGTCGATCGTGGAGGGCGGCGACGACGTCCTGCGGGACCTGGTGTTCAGCCGGTACGTGGTGCCGGTGTCGAAGCGATCGTGACCACCGCGGCGGCGTAGCCGGGGGCGACGTCGAGCCAGCGGACGGGACCACGGAGGGAGCGCGACCGGACGGAGGTCGCGCTCCCTCCGCGTGCGCGGACCTCTTCGCCTGCGCGGACGCCTTCGAGTACGCCGGCGCCTTCGCGTACGCGGACCAGGACGTCGCGGAGGCCGCCCAGGCCCGCGCCGGTGGCCTTCACGAACGCCTCCTTGGCGGTCCAGAGGCGGAAGTACTCCGTCAGGTCCGCGCCGGGGCCGGCGGCGAGCAGCCGGGCCACCTCCTCCGGCTGGTACAGGTGCCGGGCCAGCGCCAGGTGGTCGAGGTCGGCGCGGACGCGCTCGACGTCCACGCCCACCCGCGCCCCCTCGGGAGCGACCGCGACCAGGGCCCAGGCGTCGGAGTGCGACAGGTTGAAGTCGGGCGCGGGCCGCCCCTCGCCCCGGTCCAGGCAGGGGCGGCCCGAC